>NZ_JBWJVP010000159.1:0-3927 GCF_056339915.1 Blautia sp. ZXY-1-B12
AATCGAGAAAGGTCTTGGAACCCAGTTTAACCCGAAATGGGGAAAGATCATGCTCAAACTGATAGAAAAGGACAAAGATTACAAAATGCACCAATAAGAAAGAGGCAAAAAAGCCGTTACACGTCAGGTGTCCCAACATGTAACGGCTTTCGCATGTAATGAGGTAGTCATTTAATGTTCCCATCAAAAAACATTACTCTTCCTCCTTGACATACAAATAGGTATAAGAATCAGTATCTGGAAAATGTAGGCGGATATATCCGCTTTTCTTTTCCAGATCCTTACGAGAGCATACCCCTACCTCAGCTACCTCAGAGTTCTCTTTACAGTATGAAGATACAATATCACGAGCTTTCCGTTCTACATAAGCCCAGGCTTCATCGAACGTATCATGGTGAACGCAAACTTCTTTTTCTGAAGTACATTCTGTTGAAACCCATGTCTTATCCGCGGATTTTATGACAAGCAGTTTCTTCACATCATCCACGAATTTCATATTTGGCATAGAACTCTTTAGTTCATCGGAGACAAGTGTTAAAGCTCTTTCGTATGCGATGTCTCTACTGTATGCTTTTACAGTATATATCCCTAGATAATTCTGCTGTTCCTTATTTGATAAGTATACTTCGAAATGATATTCTTTAGAAAAAAATTTCGGGAAAACACACCAGCTGTTCATTGTGCTAAGTACAGCATCTGGCATGATTGCGTATAATGTTCCAAAAACATCATCTGGGATATCTCTTTTTTTCTTGCGCAATTCGTAATTTACCTCTGAATTTAAACGATCTGCATATTGCAAGAAAAAGTTTTTAATAGAATCCTCCTTATCTTTTACCTCATATTTTTTTTCCATGTTTTATCTCCTTTCGTGTTTTTATTATAAAATAGAACATGAAAAAATAACAGCAAAAAAAAAAAAATTGTCTAACGGAGAGAAAGATGGTTGTTATTAGCCATTTTTCGGATAAATTTCAGGGAAGGAATGACTCGTTGTGAATCTTACCCTCCCTGCTTTGGAACTATCTGTTTCCCGACAGTTCATTTTTGATCAGTGGAGCCACCACATCCACCACAGACCGCTGATGTTAGTCGCATACATCCAATCGAACATATCTCTCACCTCCTCTCTGCATCTACCATGCAAAAAAGATGGTAAAAACAAAAAATCTCATTGCAAAATGATTTTTTCATAAATCTTTTTGATCTTCATATTTCATTTGAAATATTGAAAACGTAAATGGAGAAAATTATGACCTGTTCAGACCGTCAGCTCGCCGGATGCTGCTCCGGCATTGGAGCATGTGCTGTCAATCAAAAATACCGGAAAGCTTATCTTCAGAGACATCCCGGAAAGATCGTGATCCGAAAATCTTGCAAGACAGATCTGTAACCTGGGAAAACAGGAGGAAGATGCCAGAAAATTAAAGGAGATCAAAGAATCCCTGTATTTTCTTGCAGAACAGAAACAGACGAATCTGTTCCGTATGGCAAGAAGGCTCCTGGATCACCACGGAAATCCGTCCCTTGTAAGGGAGATTCAGGAGGAAGCATGGAAGCTTACCAGCCATCCGGAGATCCTTCTGGATGAAGATGAATTGAAATATGCTCTTCTGGTCTGATCTTTGCTCATACGCTTTTGTGGCGTATGAGCATTTCTTTTGCCTCAAACCGATACCATCCTTTTGCCTCAAAACTGCAATCGGATTCCATTGGTGTCCATTTCTGCTTTTTCCAGTTGTAGAAACCTTTTTGGTACATCAGCATGAGAAGCACTGTGTTAAACTGTTTTTCTGTCTCGCAGTAATATGCCCCGTTATTTTCCTTAATGCCAAGCTGCTGTACTTTTTGGGCCAATCCCAGGTATTTTTCATGCACGTCTGCTTCGCTCCTGTCACGAAACCTCTTTCTGTCAGAAGTAATATAGACCGTTTGTTTCAAATTTCCTTGTTCTTCTCGTACTGTCATGGAAAACTCCTTTCACAAAAAATACGACTGCAATATGTAGAAACTATGATATTCATGAAAATAGCATCGTTTTGTTTTGCTCCCAAATATGTCCTGAGAAAGCATCATACATCCCTGCGGTTATAGAACCTGGCAGATTCAGCCTTTTTTCCGTTTTGACCAGTTCCTCAAAGGAAATGTTTTCTGCACATTTTTTAAGGTCGATCCTCTTGAGGACTTTTTTGGTAAAGGGCCTTTTTGCATCCGGGAAGGATATACTGAGCAGGAATTTCTGCACCTTCTCACTGTTTAACATAAGCATACAGGTATACGCATCCGCATAGTTATCGAAAGGCAGGAAATAGGAAGTGTCATCCACCATGACTGGCTTTTCACTGTACAGAAGTGAAAATAACGGTTTTTTATAAAATCCTGAAACCCCAATCTTATATTTTGCAAAGGAATACTCACCTACCCCAAACATGCTGAACGCCGGAGCTCCAGTATAAATACTGCTCTTCCTGCTGTCAAACACTGTTTTCCTGTCATTTAAGTATTTTCACGTTTGCGGAGCAAGCTCTTTGATATACTCCGTTTCCTCCCTCGGTTTTTTCTGTGTCACGAGAACGTATTTTTTAAATCTGTCATGGATGACAGGGGTCTTGAAAGAGCTGCTTTTGATCAGCGGATAGATTAAAGCATCCTCCAGCTCGACAGTTTCTTTATTTTTGTTTCAATAACAGGATTCTCCCGTCTTTTCCAATTCTATCAGACGGGCACAGTCATGTTTGACACCCTGCCTCCACTCAAAACAGCATTTTCCTTCAAGGTCAGGGACATCTTCTTTTACAGAACACAGCCGCCCGTTTTTAAATGAAATGATTTCGCAAACGTGATCAGGGTAATTGATATCATATACCTCACAGTTACGGCATTTGGAATCATCTGTGGACATTTTTATATACAGAAGGCAGGCAGAGGCGTTGATACGGAACACCTTTAAGGAATCAAACGTATACATCCTGACAAGATCAACAGGGACATCGTTTCTGTCCAGTTCAAGCAGCACATTCCTGGCTACGGATGTTTTGCAGAGCATGGCGATACTCACATTTTTCCCAATACGATCCTTCGATCAGCTTCAGGATGATATATTCGCAGATATCGAAGTTGCTGGCTCCGGTCAGTGCATTCGTCCCGCTCAGACCTTTAAAATTGACCTTTTGTGGAAGGTTGAATTTCAGGTTTGCATTCATTGCCCAGGGTGGGTTTCCGATAAAAAGCGTTTCATCCTTGAGATGCTTTGTTACTTCATATGAGAAGAAATTCCCATGGGTTACGCCAAGCCGCGGATCCCTGATACGTTCTCTGCATTTACCACAATACTCTTTGTTGATCTCCACTCCCACCGCTTCTTTTTACATTATCGAAAACATTTAATGCTGCTTTTAGAAAATTTCCGACTCCACATGTCGGGATCAATGACGACAGCAGGACTTATCTTCAGCTTATCCTTCAACAGGTTACATACTTTTACAGCAAAATACCCCGGGGTCTGGTAACCCCCAAACTCTTTTTTATATCATTTCGAACCATCATTTTCCTCCTCTTTTTCATCCAGTATGACAAAAAACGAAAAAGGTAATTTTCAGTACGAAATTTTCATTAATTCCGGTGTAATGCATTTTATCCATGAATTCAAACAACGAAAGGAGAAAAATATTATGAGTAAAAAAACGAATCAGCCTAACATGATCTGTCCTTGCTGCGGAGGCCGCGAATTCATCACCACCGCTACTGTTACCCAGGACTGGAGGGTAAGCTTCGGAGGAGATTTTCTGGAAGAAGTCTCAAGCTGCAATGACGTTCTCTGCGAACCTGACACTGACAATATCTGGAACTGTTTTCGCTGCGGAGGGGAAGCCGTTTCCCTGAATGATTTCGACATCGACCATGATCCTAATGATCTTGTGTTTGAGG
>NZ_JBWJVP010000160.1:0-3560 GCF_056339915.1 Blautia sp. ZXY-1-B12
CGCCGTTTATATACCAGACGGCAGGATTTTTCTTAAGACAGCTTATACTCTTTTGGAACCGTTTTTCCATGTCCTTTCATGTATGGTTTAACATAGACTGTCTTTCCAGTCTTATAGTGTCTGCAATGTCCGCGGACGCACCAGGCTTCCGTCAGTCTCTGGCGGGTTTTGCTGCGGAGTTTCCTCGTCAGTTTTTCATTTGAGGAAAGTACCCGGATGCCGTTAAGCGAAATGACACGTGGGGATTTCCTGGCCGGTTGCTTATCCGCGGAAATCTTGTTCCTGCTTTTCCCTACGTCTGCTTTATTTTCCATTTCCTTAAGCTCAGGATGCTCGCTCAGATAATTAATGAATGCCATCACGCGGATGAATCCAATGATATTCTGTGTACCTGGCTCCACATTCTCCCGCATATACTGGTCTGCCTTCTCAAATAACTTCTGCTTCCGGTAGACACTGACAAATGCATTATCAAACGATTCTGCAGAAATGGATATCTCCTCTCCAAAAGATACGGAAATATCCGCAGTATAAGCCCAGAGAGGAGTTGCTGCCGGAAGTGTTTTTTCTTTTCCACAATATTCCTGATAGGATTCGCAGTGGATCTTAAACGAATCTTCTTCACTGTCCATGACCTCAAAGATTAGATAATCTTTTATCTTGTCTCCAATCTGAACGGAAACCCCTTTCTCCAGAATGGGTGATGCATTAACGGAATCCGTTTCTTTCCCATCAAACATATTTCTCAGGGTTTCCTCCGTTACAATGATCTTATCCAGTCCTTCCGCCAGTGCTGCAAGCTCCCTTCCTTTCTTTTCCATCAAGAGATATATTTGCTTTGTTGTCTTCATCTTTTTCTCCTTTCGTTTGTTTGCTGTAAAAAAATGATGAAACCAAAAGAAAAGATGAAATTTTTGTTTTCCCTGCTATTCTTCATTTTTCCATTGCAAGACAAAAGCGAAAGGAGAAACAGATATGCAAGACAAAAACGAAAGAGGATTGGTTGGGGATTTTTTCTGCGGAGCAGGAGGTGCAAGTGTCGGGATCGAAGAATTTGGCGTAAAGGTGGATTTTGCCGTAAACCATGACCAGACAGCGATCCGGCTTCATTCCAGGAACCATCCATCGACATACCATATGACGGAAGATATCTTTACCTCTGAAGTGGAACGGTTTGTTGCCGGAAGAAAGGTATCCCTGATCTGGGCATCACCGGACTGCACCCATTTCAGCAAAGCGAAAGGTAAGACTCCAAGGAAACAGGGGATACGGATGCTCCCTTATGCGGTATATTTCCATGCAGCACAGATCCATCCGGAAGTGATCTGTATGGAGAACGTGGCAGAGATCCAGGGCTGGTGTCCGATCGAGGACAGGGAAGATGTTCCCGGTTTGGGGACAGCCGGTAAAAAGTCTTACCGGTATCTGCTACAGATGTTTTGTAGCCCATATGTCCCATGGAAATCTGGAACCGGACGGCCGGATTGCAGATGCCCCAGCGGAATGCAGGAGGTTCTGTGATAAGTGCCAGGTAGTAAGAGACGGGTACACAAAGTGCTTAGGATATGACTTCGACAGCCGGGAACTTTGCGCCGCAGACTACGGTGCCCCGACCACAAGAAAGCGCTGGTATGCAGTGATCCGAAGCGACCACCGTGCGATACGATGGCCAAAACCCACCAACAGCAAAGATGGAGTTGGTCTTCCTGCGTGGGTACCGGCATCCTCCATTCTTGATCTGGATAATTACGGGCAGTCGATCTTTGACCGTAAAAAACCATTGGCAGAAAACACGCAGAGGCGGATTGCCATGGGGATCAGGAAATATGTCTTAAACGGAGAGGAGCCGTTTATTGTCCATGTCAACCATTCCGGGGACGGATTCCGCGGGCAGTCAGTAAACGAACCGCTCCCTACCATGACCAGGAAACTGGGAATGGGGCTGGTAAGCACAAAGGCCATGCAGATAGAACAGTTTCTGACCAAATTCTACAAGAGCGGGATCGGGCAGTCGATCGAGGAGCCTCTCCACACCATTACCACCAGCCCGGGACACTTTGGCCTGGTTTCAGTAAAAACAACAGATAAAGGTTCCTTGAACCAGGCAGACAGGGCTGTTCTTGAGCGGGCACATCAGGTCAGTCAGTTCCTGATGCTCTATTATGGATCCGATATCGGCCAAAGCATAGACAAACCGCTCAGGACCATTGTGACCAAGGAACGTTTTTCCCTCATTACTGTGCTGCATGACGGAAGAGTGCTTTTGAATATCCATCTGCGGATGCTCTCCGTGGAGGAATTAAAACGGGGGAATGGGTTCCCGGATGATTACGATATTTCGCATGATTCCAGGTGGCACCGTATCCCTACCGCGGAGCAGGTAGCCAAGATTGGGAATGCGGTCGTGCCATCCATGAGTAAGGCGATCGTTTCTGCTAACTGCCCTTATCTGTACCAGCATGACAGGGTTCCTTTTGTACAGGTATCCCAGCAGCAAAACGGACAGTTTTCTTTTGCATAAGACAGCTTCGGCTGTCTTTTTTGTCGTATAAGAATCAAAAAAACCTTTTTTATGCTAAAAACAGACAGGAGTTATTGCTTGTTTATCATAAAGATTATGGAAAGGAGTACCGTAAATGAGAATATTACATTCTTCCACCCCAAAGAAACAGGCAGCTGCACAAGAGCAGGTGCTGTCAGAGAAAGACCGTATTCCCTATCAGAAAGCCTACAAAAACGGTATCATAAGACTGGCAGATCAGACCTGTGCATGCCGAACTGTGATGCAGTGCCGGATACACAAAGGTCCGCGGATGTCAAAAAGATGTTTTTAAATCTTTTGGTTTCGTTTGGCACCAGAATACATATACAGCAGACAGCGTACTGCAGGAATGTTGCCGCGGAGGAATCCGTACAGCTGCTTTATAAGTTTTTCCATCGTTTCAGCAGAAGCGGTCAGTATTGACACTGCCAGACAGATTTTTAATGACATTAACACAAAGATCGTGGAATGCGGTGCAAATATCGTGCCTCTTACGCAGACATTTTCTGTTTTGTATGACACTTATCATATGGAGCCAACTCTTTCCGTCGATGAGAATATGTGGTGGGCTTTGCGGCTGGAAGAGGATTCGACGTCGGAATCATTCTGGAAATGTATGCGAGTAAAAGGAATGAGTTCGAAGGAATTTCTGGTTCCCAAAACGCTGGAGTACTTCGAGGATCATGCGAGAGTCGGGGATATGTACGCAAGAAGTCTGGAAGATCGAACCATTTTCGCTTTCAGAAAGTATAATTTCAGAGCTGATGGCTCTGGATTTCTCTACTCCATCATCAGTATGCACTGTGATGGAATGGACGGTCATACGGCAGAAAGAAAAGGGCGAAAGTCCTGGAAACAGAAAGGGTATGATCTTCCTGACAGCCGGACAGACGAATCTTTTTCAGTAATGAAAAATCATTTCTTTTCTGTAACTACAACCGCAGTAATTTTCTCAGAAGATAAGAAACGATTGGATGAGAATACGGAGCTGTTCCAGTCACTTTTGGCGCATTACTGG
>NZ_JBWJVP010000161.1:0-11908 GCF_056339915.1 Blautia sp. ZXY-1-B12
TACACCCTCCTCCCCATAATAGAACATATCACGAAGAGTGGTATCTGTATTAACCAGATTCAAAAGCTGTAAACATTTTTCCGGATATTTACTGTTTGCGGAAATCATATTCAGAGAACCGCGAACTGTTTCATTAGACAGAATAGTATCTCCAACCTTTGCAACTACAACATCTTTGCCCATCTGCGGTCCCCAGGAGGTAACACCTGCTGATTCCCATCCCTGAGCGATACGCCACATATTATAGACACGTCCTTCTGTCAGAGTTGCTGCATCAGGATTAATGATTCCTTTTTGATTCCAGTCATAGAAGGTCTCAAGTGCAGCATAGATATCGGGTTCTTCCAGAGTGAAACATACTCTTCCTCCCTGATCGTCATATCTTACACCAAGGATTTGTGTTCCACCGCCAAGCTGATCATACACATCAAAGATAGAATATACACCGTCATTTTTAATATATACCGGGTAGTCATTTTTCTCTTTCTTCAGCATTTCAAAAACTGGTGTCAGATTTTCAAGATCAGTCAGATTTTTATAATCAATATCATATTCTTCTACCAATTCTTTATCCCATATAGCATAGTTGGAGATAGAACTGTCCTTATAAGAAGGTACACCGTAAATTCTTCCATCTACCTGAACTGCTTCCCAATACTTCTCTGGCATTAATTCATTAAATTCTTTCATGTTCTCATCAATCAGATCTGTGATGTCTGCATATGCGCCCAGCTTGATGTCTGCTATGTAATTATTTCCAGTGCCAAAGATGATATCATAAGGCTCATTGGTACTGATTGTAATATTTCTGCGGTTATCCCAGTCACCCCACGGAATAACTTCCATCTCCAGATTCACACCAATTTTTTCACCGATGTAATCATTCACCTTTCCAATCCACGAATCATAATTGGACGGCATTCCATTACCAATTGTCACCCATTTCAAAGTAACCACTTCCTCGCCTTTATCATTGGAAGCGTTTTCTTTACTTTTACTTCCACCGCAGCCTGTCAGCATACCTGCAGTCATAACTGCTGCAAGACCCAATGCTATTATTTTTCTTGTTTTCATGGTTTTCTCCTTTTTTCAATATTTTTTTATTCTTTTACACCACCGATTGTCAGACCGGAAATAAAATATTTCTGGAAAAACGGATAGGTACAAGCAATTGGAACAATGATTACAATTGCAATCGCCATTCGTACAGACTCTGTCGGCATACCCATTTTGTACTGCTGAAGGGATAATCCTCCATACGGATTATTTGCAATATATTCAATATTTTTCTGAATATTATTCAGTAAAGACTGAAGTGTCTGAAGGTTCTTATCCTGAATATACAAAGATGCCTGAAACCAGTCATTCCAATATCCAAATGCAGCAAACATTCCAATTGTAGCCATAACCGGTTTGGATATCGGAAGTACAATGTTGGACCATATCCTGAATTGTCCTGCCCCATCAATCTTAGCAGCTTCAATCAATGCATCCGGTACAGTTACCCTGAAAAATGTTCTGCATATCGTAACACTGAAAGATGAACATGCCAGTGGCAGAATCAATGCCCATATGGTATTTCTCAGATTCAATATATTATTAACTACTACATAGGAAGCAAGCATACCACCGTTAAATACCATAGGTATAAAGATAATCCATGTATAAAGCTTTTTTAATTTAAAATTTCTTCTGGATGCCACATATCCCATAGAAGTAGTCAGTATAATTGTAATAACTGTACCAACTACCGTTACCAGCACGGACATACCGAATGCCCTGAGAATCGTGCCACGTTCATTCCAAAGAAACATATAAGCCGCATTGGATAGCTGCTGCGGAATAATCTGATAGGTCCCGCTACGAAGTGCTTCCTCACTTGTAATTGAAATGGAGAAGACAAACAGCAATGGGAATATACACATCAATCCCAATAATAAAAAAATGATATTAAATAAAACATTTGTTGAAGTCTTAATCTGATTAAGGGAAGACTGTTCTTTTACCTTTTTACTCACTTTTGCCCACTCCTTTCTTAAATAATTCTGTTTTCATTATCAAGCTTACTCACCACCCAATTGGCAAGCAGAATCGTTCCGCAGCTGCAGATTGCCTGAAAAAAGGATGCTGCTGCTGTCTGCCCGATAGGTGCTGTAGACTGAATTGCGTTGTACACATATGTATCAAATGTAGACACCGTAGTATACAGTGACTGAGGTATTCCTCCTGTCACCTGATAGAAAAGGCCAAAATCCGAATTAAAAATCTTTCCACAGTCAAGAATCAGCATCATAATAAATACAGGCTTAATTCCTGGAAGTGTAATATGCCTTATCTGCTGCTTTTTCGTGGCTCCATCCATAACGGCCGCCTCATAAAGAGAAGGATCAATACCTGTAATACTTGCCAGATACATTACCATTCCATATCCCATACCTTTCCAGGTGTTCAGAATAACCAGGATAAATGGCCAGTATTTTTTCTCTTGATACCACATAACAGGATTGCCACCCAATGCAGTAATGATACCATTCAAATATCCCTTTTCCGGTGTCAGAAGAGCATATACAAAATAACTGACTACTACCCAAGACATAAAATAGGGCAGGAACATCATAGTCTGATAAACCTTAGACCCTCTTTTGTTTCGCATATTGCTCAGCATCAATGCACCACCCACTGCAACTGTAGCACTGATGATAATAAACGCTATGTTGTAAAGAATGGTATTACGCAGCAGCATAAAAAAAGAATTAGATGTAAAGAAATACTTAAAGTTCTTAAATCCTGCCCAGTCACTGGCAAACAGATTATACAGAAATGCATGTCCTCCCGGTGCCAGTTTATATTCTTTAAATGCAATCACGACACCAAACATCGGAAGATAGGAAAAAATCAAGTACCAAAGTAATGTTGGAAGAGACAGCAGTGTTAACTCTGTATCATCTTTCGTCCACCTTTTTCTGCGTACTTTCGCCATTAATCCTGGTGATTTCTTTGTTTCCATGTTTCAAAACCTCCCTTTTTATAAAATACATTTTTTTACATATCCGCCATTCTCATCATCATCAAAAAACGGTGAAATATGTATAAATACATCCCATCTATCTTCCCTCCTTCCACACATCTACCTGTTTCTGCATCTCATCAATAACTGTTTGGATTCCAGCATCATCGAGTTTTTCCAGCAGTTTCGGGAGATATTCATCCGGATCCACACTCCCTGTATAAAGAGCTTTTCCAAATTCATCCAATATATATCGGAATCCAGCCACCTGACTGCTTACCGGTTCCAGATTAAAGTCAAATCCGAAAGAAGAGGCTTCCTCTGATGCATCATTAAATTCTTTAAAAGTTGCCCACTTATCAATCGGTTCATTCTCCAGAACATAAGTATTAAACAAACCTCCCTGTACCCAATAATGTACGGAATAATTTCTAAATTTATCTTTTATCAGTTTTACCTTTGTGTCATAAATATAAGGTTTTCCTTCAACTTTTTTTGCTTCTTCATCTGAAACTTCTACTTTTTCCCAATGTATGCCTTCAATACCATAATTTAAAAGATTTCTTAAATAGAGATCTGTATTAATCAGATTTAACAACTCAACCGCTTTGTCAGGATGTTCACTTTGTGCATTGACTGCAGTCAATGCGCCACGAGCCGATATATTGGTAATACTGGTTTCCATAATTGGAGATACCACTACTTCATATCCCAATTCCTTTCCCCATATCAATTCTGCATAAGGTTGGCCGTCCCCTTTTGTCACAAAACGCTTCTGTGTTTTATCATCTGATGCTGTTGCTGCATCTTTATTTATGTAACCGGCTTTGTAATACTTTCTCATGGTCTTCAATGTATTTTTCATCCGTTCTGTTTCAAATACATTCTTAACAGTCAGTGTTTCATCACCATATTCAATTCCAATTGGATCCGCAATCTTGTCCATATAAGTTGGTGCAGTATAATCCTTAGTAATATACAACGGTATTACATCTGGCTCATTTTCCCTGATTACTTTTAACCACGGTTCCAAATCTTCCAATGTATGTAATTCCTCATATGGGATCTCATATTTATCTACATATTCTTTTGTAAATACCCACATTTGCATATTGCCTAATTCTTTTTCGCTTGGTACACCATAAATTTTTCCCTGTACCCTGGCCGCCTCCCAGAATCTGGAATCAATCTTTTCATACATCTCTGTGTTCTGAACCAACTCATCCAATGCCAGAAATGCACCTTTATCAGCGTTCTGAAGATAATCATTTGCCCATGAACTTGAAAAGCAAAGATCCCACTTACTTCCCGTATTAATGACAACCTGCATCTTCTTTGTATAGTCAGCTCCTTCTACATTGACAATATCCAGCTTTACACCAATTTTTCCCGCAAGATAATCATTTACTTTTTCCAGAACTATATCTGTATCCTTTTGCTTTTCTCCAAGCTGGTACCATGTAAGCTCTATAACATCTTCCACCTTTTCACGTTCTTCTGATCTTTTATCATTAATAACCAACCATGCTCCAACTATTAATGCACTAAGTACCATAATTACCGTCAATTTCTTTAGCACTTTGTTCTTCATGCTGTCCCCCTTTGTGTAAAACTACTATAACATTTCTAAATTTTTTCTAAAAGTTGAAAACTTTTAGATTCCTTGTACAAATTCTAGAATTGAAATATACCTAAAAAAAACTGCCCAGCCTTTCGTGCCGGACAGTCACTTCTCTCCCTAATACTTCTTCATTTCTCGCAAAGATACCGGCGCAACTCCATAATGCTGCTTGAATTTTCTGTAAAAATAACTGGTATCCGGATATCCTACCTGTTTTGCAATATCGCTTATTTTCATATTTGTATTTAAGATAAGTTCTTTTGCCATTTCGATTTTCTTGCTGCTTAAATATTGTGTAAAAGAACAACCTACTTCCTTCTGAAAAATCTGTCCCAGATAAGATGCATTCATATGATATTTATATGCCAGTGTCTTCAAATTCATATCCTCTTTGTAATTTTTCTGAACCTCATCCATAATCTGGCGTACAACCGGAGTATACTGGGAATCCTCTTCATGCAGATATCGTATAATTTCATTAATTTCAGAAATAAACAACGCTTTTATACCAAAGATATCATCTGCCCTGTAAATAGTCTCCAGAAGATCCGGAAGATTATGTAAAGTTTCATAATTATCCAGTTTATATTCTTTCTTAATCTCCTGCAGGAGCATCGCAATCTGGACGGTCATTTGATACAGGGATTCAAGAGAAACACCTGTCTTCACATTATTAATGAATAGATCTTCTATGTAACCTAAGGCACCTTCATTCTCTTTTTTCAAAATTAGTTTACGAAGCAGTGTACGATCAATGACTATATCTTCACTTTTCCTGTCCTGAATATGTTTTTCATCTACACAGCTGCCAAAACCGTCCACCAGAAGATATTTCTGAAGCTTCATAGCCACTCTGTAACATTCTGGGAGTTTCCTGTAGTTATCAAAAACAGGTCCAATACTAATATACGTTACAATATCAAACTGGCTTTCAATCTCATTCTGAATCCTCTGGAAATACTCCTTTACCTCCTGAGATTCTCCAAATCCGTCAAGCAAAAGTAACAGGCAGTCCGGTGGCAAATGAACAACACGCAATTGTTTTTCAGTATTTTGAAGTGACAAAATCATATCTGTAATTTTGTTTTCTTTTACACTATCTGTACTCCATTTCATCACTGCCGCCCAAAAATGACCGCTTCCCATATAAAGTTGAAGACGCTCACAGTAATATTCATATCCCGTCTCAGATATTTTACCGGAAAGGAACTGAAGCCACTCTGTTTTTTCATCTATATACCTGATTTTTTTCTTCTCCAGTTCTTCCAGTTTCGCTGCTGCTTCTTTTAGTTGTTTCTCCAGCTCTTCCTCGTTAATAGGTTTTAATATATAATTCTCCACTTCCAGATGAATGGCCTCCCTGGCATATTCAAAATCGTCATACCCTGTAAGTATAATAAACCTGACAAGTTCCTCTTCGCTGCGGATTTTTTTCAGGAGCTCCAGGCCACTCATTTCTGGCATTTCTATATCCGTAAGAATAATATCAACTGGTTCCTTTTTCCACATTTCCAATGCTTCCTGTCCGCTGTGTGCCATATGAACCAATTGCAATTCCAGTTCATTCCAATGAACAATATTTTTAATACCCTGCAGGATCAGTTCTTCATCTTCAACAATCATTACTTTTCTCATTCTCATTATCCTCTTCCGGCTTAAATCTCAAAATAACCCGTAATCCGCCAGTTTCAACCTGCTCCAGACTTACACCATATGTATTACCGTATACAGCTTTCACCCGCCGATTTACGTTGGATATACCAATAGATTCATTTTTTTCCATTACATTTTCCGTAAGCTGTCTGTTCTTTTCTCTGATGTCTTTTTCCGACATTCCACGGCCATTGTCTTCAATAATGATCTCATAATCATCTGCTGTTTTTTCTACCCTGATGCATATAAAATTATCTTTATCACGCATTCTGATTCCATGTATAAAGTAATTTTCAATAATAGGCTGAAGTACAAACTTAATAATCGGGATCTGCATATACTCCAACGGACAGTCTACACTGGACTTAAACTGGCTTGGATAGCGGTATTCAAAAAGCTCCAGATATTTTTTACAATAATGTAGTTCCTGGGCAAGTGTAATGATATCCGCCTCTTTCAGCTGGCTGCGAAATGTGACTGCCATACTGTAAAGCATTTTTCCTACTTCTGAATCTCCGTTACAAATTGCTTTCATCCGAATCGCTTCCAGTGTATTATACAGAAAATGCGGGTTAATCTGACTCTGAAGAGCCGACATTTCTGCGTTTTTCTGCTCGATTTCTGCAAGATAGCTTTTCTGTATATGCAGGTCTAATTTTTCACACATTTCATTAAAATGACATGCAATGACATCCAGCTCATCTCCATTCTTTTCAGCAGCGAGTCGAACTGTCAAATCTCCCCCCATAACCTGCGTCATACCATCCAATATCACGTTTAACCGTGCAGATACACGCTTTAGATAATAGTTCACCAGAAATTCACTGATCAAAAATACAGCCACTGCTACCCCCGCAATCATTATCATGATTGAAAAAGGTATTTCTGCTGCTTTTGCTTTTTTGAGGTAACTGATAATATGATAATTCTCTAAATTTGTACTCTGAATATATGCATTTAACTTTTCTTCTAATTCTGCAGCTCCTTCAGTCTTTTCTATCTCTTCAACTTTGCAGTCTGAGCATGAAGCATAGATTAAAGTGCCGCTTTCATTATAAATAATCAGCTCTGGCAGATTATAGGCAGTCAAAATGTTTCCAAATCTTTTCGTATGAAAAGTGACTATCATAGCGCCAACATTTTGCATGTTTAATGGATCGCGAATCTCTTTCAGAAAAGAAAATTCACCCGACTCTGCCAGATTTCCGCTTTTAATCCGTTCCAGGGCAACATCTCCATCTTCTCTGCGGTAAATACTCTTGCTTCCATTAAAAGAGGTCAGATCACCCTTGCTGTAACTTACAAAAGCCAGACGTTTCAATGATGGATATGCCTCAAATGCCGTTGCTGAAAAATCTTCAATACCATTATAATCAAGCAGCTTATACTGCGAATATGTATCAAGACGATATTCCTGATATTTTTCAGGAGCATCTGTCAGATAATGAAGCAAGTCATTCATTTCCATATTGGATTTATATAACTCTTCATGCAAATATGTTGAAATGTCTCTGCAATCATTGATATATTCTACAGCTTCTTCATGCATTCTGTGTAAATATTCCTGGTTTCTTTCAAGATATCTGTTTCTTGTACTATTCCAAAAATAAAACATTAATGCCAACACAACACAGGCGATAACTGCTGTATATATAAACAAAAGCTTATTATATAATTGTTTTGAACCTTTTCTCTCCATTTTTCACCACGTCTTCAGCCTGGATTTTTATATTATCAAGTATAACAAATCTTTTATCAATATACCAGAAGAAGAGCCAGAACTTACTGACTCTTCTTTATCCAGATGTGCTGATTTCCTTATAATTGAACTAAAATAGTCTTAATTTCATAAGCATGCATTGAAAGATGTATTTCTTTTTCCTGTGATACACTGCCCACAGGACGTTCCCTCAAATCACATTCTACCCAGGACTTAAAATGAAATCCCGGATATACTGTCACATTCTGTGCAGAACCCGCAAACTCATGGAATCGGATCACAATATAGTCTCCATCCTCTGATTTTTTCACTGCATCCAGTTCAATCTGATCATTATCAAACCTCACAAAACTTTCATATCCCAGATCACTGATACCATGCACTACCAACATCGGATCATTTAATGCATAAGCTTCCTGTACCACACGACCTTCAACAAAATCTCCGCCATGAGGAAGTAATGCATAGGTAAACTCATGCATACCCTGATCCTGCAGATGATCGGGATGGGTGGCAGCCTTTAACAAACTCATGCGGATTACATTATCCTTAATGTCATGACCATACTTACAGTCATTCAATAAGCTGACACCATAGTTTCTCTCAGAAAGATCGGCCCATCTGTGTGCCACGCTCTCAAATCTTGCCTGATCCCAGCTTGTATTCCAGTGGTTCGGGCGCCTTACATTTCCATATTGCACATCATATGTTCCATAAGTAGAGCGAATATCCACAGGAAATGCCACCTTTAAAAGCTGATGCTGCTCATGATAATCCACGGTTGTCCTAAAATCAATTCTTCTGGTATTGCTGTAGAGAACCATATCCTGTGCGATAAATGAATTCATATAGTTCCATTCCATATGGATTTTCATCTGCAGAGGACCACATTCAATCACCTCAAATTTGGTCATGTCTGTGATTTCACGCATCTTTTCCTGATAGAAAATATCAATATCCCAGGCATCATTGTCCAGCGGCTTATCCTCAAACATCTGGAACACATTTGCCCTCTCTCCTTTTGGCAGAACATCTCTCGCAAATGTTTTATCATACAGACGGGTAATCTGTCCGTATCCGTTCATGGACATGCTGTAATATGGAGTTTCGATGTTTTTTCCACAAATGGTAAACTCTGCCTCAGTTTCTTCTGCTTTCTTTTCTTCAAAGATAATAGTTCCTGTTCCCATCGCCGGAATATCTTTCACTTCCACATAGGTAACAGTTCCCGCCTGCTGTGCATCCAGCTCATTCCCCTGCTCATCCCGGTAGATACCTGCTCTCTCGTTTGGAATTGTCACAATTTCGCTTCTCTTCCATCCGGAGGCATTAAATACCGTATAGCAGTCCTTTTTATCCTCGATAATATGGGACAAAGCATCTTCCTGCACACCTTGTGCCACAGACTGGATATATTCATAATCTTTTCTGGAATCTTCATATACCTCATGAATAGAAGAACCCGGAATAATATCATGGAACTGATCTGTCAAAATGTGTTTCCAGCCTTTTGTCAGTTCTTCCTGTCTGGCATATGTAAGCCCTCCCATTTTCAGAGCATTCATAACCGTCAGCCATTCTGTATTGCGGTACAGAAGCTCCATTTTTCGATTCATACGCTTATTATATGCCTGACTTGTATAGGTTCCTCTATGATACTCCAGATACAGTTCTCCATCCCATGTATGCACATACTGGTCTGTATTTTTCACAGTTTCCTGCAAATCTCTGAAATATTCTGCTGCCGTGGAAGTTTTCAGGTTCGGAAGTCCCGGTATCTTATCAATACGACGTCTGTTTTCCAGCATATCCCGGTTGACCCCGCCGCCGCCATCACCAAATCCATAAGCAATCAACAGCTCCTTGTTCATCTGCTTTTCACTGTATGCATCCCAGGTTCCTTTGACAGTTTTTGGAATCAGCTTTCCATTGTAGGTATAAAACCAGGATCCCGGTTCATTCCATGGTTCTGGTGTAGTAATAAAATGTGTCAGAACCTCGCTGCCATCAATTCCTTTCCATTTGAAAGTATCATGAGGCATACGGTTATACTGATTCCAACTGATCTTTGTTGTCATAAAAGTATTAATCCCGGCTTTTTTCAGAATCTGTGGAAGTGCCCAGGAATATCCGAACACATCCGGAAGCCACAGGTACTCTACATCTTTACCGAATTCATCCTTGATAAATTTGCTTCCAAGAAGAATCTGCCTTGTAAGAGATTCTCCGCTGGTAAGATTACAGTCCGCTTCCACCCACATAGCACCGTCTGCTTCCCAGCGGCCTTCCGCTACACGTTCCTTTATTTTTTTATAAATATCCGGGAACTCCTCTTTCATATATTCATATAACTGCGGCTGTGTCTGTAGAAAAACATATTCCGGATATTGTTCCATCAAACGCAGAACCGTGGTAAAAGAACGGGAACATTTCTCACGTGTATGTTTCAGGCGCCAGAGCCATGCCACGTCGATATGTGTATGTCCTACACAGCGGATATTTACAGATGACTTTTTATCCATACTGTCAATCGACTCGTTCAACAAATGATCTGCCTCATGGACACTCTCATAGAAGGTATCACTTCCCGGATATGCCCAGTCAATACAATGGCAGGCCGTGTCCAGTGCCTTGCGAAGATCATGCTGTACCGGATTAAATTCATCCAGTTCCTTAATAGTTTCCCAGACCATAGAAGCCAAATAGTAAAAATCATCCACTTCTTCATCCAGCCAGGCAAGATCTGCTCTGGCAATACGATGTTCCTGCGGTGTAGGTACCCCGCCGCCTTCCAGGCCGGACCAAAGGCGAAAGGTTACATACATATTTGTACCGCAATATGTATCATCGAAAAATACTTCTTTGTGATTGGCATCCACGCCCTGATACATCTTACCATTCAGGTACAACATGGACTCAAATCCGGCATTATTACCGGCACCTGTATTACCAAAATCAAAAATACCTACAATTTTCTTTCCTTTCCACTCAGCCGGTACCTGAATCACTCTATGCATCCACAGAAAAAGATCACGTCCTTTCCATGTATCCCCTACACGCAATGTATCCCATCCTGTAAAGACTTCCGGCAGTACCGGATTCACAACTCCCTGAGTATCTTCCTGTACTGTAAATTCATTGAGATTTATAATATCTCTATATCTGTATTCTTTCAATTCTGCAATTCGCCGTTCCAATTTTCTATCGGTTAAAAACATAATTTCCTCCTTGTGGCTATGTCTCTATTGTTTTAAAAACATTTTACTATGTAACGTTCCTAGTCTCAATTTGGAGAATTCTACATTTGGTGTACAAATTACACATTATCTTTCAATTTTGTATCCACAGTAGTCCATCACAAGCTCACTGAACATGGCATTTGCCCAGGCGAACCATTCTCTGGTATACTGCGTATCATCCTTGACACAAAAACCTTCATGCATCAGCATTTTCCCGCCATCTGTAGATACTGCAAGATCGATCATTTTCTTTTTTTCCTCCCTTGTGGATGCTGTTAATCCCTGCATGCACAAGGCAATATGCCAGATATATTCTACCGGTGTATGAGGACTTCCGATTCCTTCTGCCTTGGCTCCTCTATAATAAAATGGATTGGCTTCGCTTAAAATCAGATTTCTTGTGTTCTCTGCCACCTGAGGATTCTTTCCCTCATATCCCAGATAATCCATAGAAAGAAGACTTGGAACATTGGCATCATCCATCAGATTGAACTGACCATAGCCGTCCACCTCATAAGCATAGACCTCTCCGTATCCTTCCTTACAGGTGATGGCAAAATTTTCAATCCCATCATAAATCTCTTTTCTCAACTCGGCTGCAGCTTTTGCCAAATCAGAAGATTCCACAATCAACCGGGCAATTTCTTCCAGATATCCCAATGCTACTA
>NZ_JBWJVP010000162.1:0-9925 GCF_056339915.1 Blautia sp. ZXY-1-B12
ATAGCTTTTTTGAAATTTTTTTAATTTTTTTTACAGTATCCTCAAAACGCACAATTTGTTACGTAGAAGTGTAAGCTTCTTCTGATAAACTGCGGAGCAGTTATCCGGTGTAGAGTTGCACAGAGAAGAGGATGATTTAAATTTTATAGAGGTATTTGGATGTGAGAAAGCAGTGAATGCATGTGATTGGATCTGCCTGAAATTACAAAAAAGTTTTTAATATCAACTTAATTATTTTTAGTACCTTATAAGGTTGAAAAAAGCACTTTGCTGTGATACAATCTTGAAGATTTAGGAAAAAATAAGTGATAGACACAATATAAAGATAAGAAAGGGAGATTGTATGAAAGCATTTCTGATATTAGAAGATGGCCATGTGTTCAAAGGTACAAGCATTGGTTCAACGAGAGACGTTATCAGCGAAATCGTCTTTAATACTTCCATGACCGGTTATCTGGAAGTAATGACCGACCCTTCCTATGCAGGACAGGCAGTATGTATGACTTATCCCCTCATTGGGAATTACGGAATCTGTTATGATGACCAGGAGTCATCAAAGCCATGGGTGGACGGCTTTATTGTCCGCGAATTATCCCGTGTCCCAAGTAATTTCAGAAGCGTGGACACGATTCAGCATTTCTTAACAAAGCATGATATTCCAGGTATTGCCGGAATTGATACCAGAGCCTTAACGAAAATCCTTCGTGAGAAAGGTACCATGAACGGTATGATCACCGTCAATGAAAATTATGATTTAGATACAATTATCCCCCAGTTAAAAGCATATACAACAGGTAAGGTAGTAGAGAAGGTAACATGCCGCGAGAAAGAGATTTTAAAAGGCGACGGTCCGAAAGTAGCACTTCTTGACCTGGGAGCAAAGAGAAACATTGCACGTTCCCTGAATGAAAGAGGATGTGAGGTTACAATTTATCCGGCACTGACACCTGCGGAAGAGATTCTGGAGGCAAATCCGGATGGCATTATGTTAAGTAACGGCCCTGGAGATCCAAAGGAATGTACTTCTATTATAAAGGAAATAAAAAAATTATATGATTCTGAAGTTCCGATCTTCGCAATCTGTCTTGGACATCAGCTTATGGCTCTTGCAACAGGTGGAGATACCCATAAGATGAAATACGGACACAGAGGCGGAAATCATCCGGTCAAAGACCTTGCAACAGGACGTGTTTACATTTCTTCCCAGAACCATGGCTATGTAGTAGATGCTGAGGGACTTGAAGAGAAAAACATTGCAAAACCTGCATTCGTTAACGTCAATGACGGCACAAACGAAGGTATGGCATACGAAGGAAAGAATATCTTTACTGTACAGTTCCATCCTGAAGCATGCCCGGGACCGCAGGATTCCAGTTACCTGTTTGACAGATTTATGGATATGATGGGAGGAAATAAATAATGCCAAGAAATAAAGACATTAAAAAAGTACTTGTAATTGGTTCCGGCCCGATTATCATCGGCCAGGCAGCAGAGTTTGACTATGCAGGAACACAGGCATGCCGTTCCCTGAAAGAAGAAGGCATTGAGGTTGTTCTTCTTAACTCCAACCCTGCAACCATCATGACAGATAAAGATATCGCTGACAGAGTTTATATCGAGCCTCTGACAGTAGAAGTAGTAGAACAGCTTATCCTGAAAGAGAAACCGGACAGCGTCCTTCCTACACTGGGCGGCCAGGCGGGATTAAACCTTGCCATGGAGCTGGATGAGAAAGGTTTCCTCAAAGAACACAATATAAGACTGATCGGTACAACTGCCCAGACAATCAAGAAGGCAGAGGACCGTCAGGAATTTAAAGATACCATGGAGAAGATCGGTGAGCCGATCGCAGCATCCAAGGTTGTTACAACAGTAGAAGATGGTCTTGCATTTACAAACACCATCGGTTATCCGGTAGTTCTTCGTCCTGCTTACACACTCGGTGGAAGCGGCGGCGGTATCGCCCATAATGAATATGAACTCCGTGAAATCCTGGAGAATGGTCTCCGTCTTTCACGTGTAGGTGAAGTACTGGTAGAGCGCTGCATCGCAGGATGGAAAGAGATTGAATATGAAGTAATGCGTGACAGCGCAGGAAACTGCATCACAGTCTGCAACATGGAGAACATTGATCCGGTTGGTGTCCACACAGGTGACTCTATCGTAGTTGCTCCATCTCAGACACTGGGAGATAAAGAATATCAGATGCTCCGTACTTCAGCCCTGAACATCATCACAGAACTTGGAATCACAGGTGGATGTAACGTTCAGTACGCTCTGAAACCGGACAGCTTTGAATACTGTGTAATCGAGGTAAACCCGCGTGTAAGCCGTTCCTCTGCACTTGCAAGTAAGGCAACAGGTTACCCGATCGCAAAGGTTGCAGCAAAGATTGCCCTGGGCTACACACTGGATGAGATCCCGAATGCGATCACAGGAAAAACATATGCAAGTTTCGAGCCAATGCTTGACTACTGCGTAGTTAAGATCCCGAGACTTCCATTTGATAAATTTATTACTGCAAAGAGAACCCTTACTACTCAGATGAAGGCAACAGGTGAGGTTATGAGTATCTGCCATAACTTCGAAGGTGCCCTGATGAAGGCCATCCGTTCTCTTGAGCAGCACGTAGACAGCCTGATGTCCTACGATTTTACACAGCTTACAGACGAGGAACTTCTTGCAGAGCTGGAAATCGTAGATGACCGCAGAATCTGGAAGATTGCAGAAGCAATCCGCCGTGGTATGCCGCAGTCCATGCTTCACGACATCACAAAGATTGATATCTGGTTCATCGATAAGATTGCAATCCTTGTAGGCATGGAAAATGCTCTTAAGACCAGAAAGCTCACAAAAGAGCTTCTCCTTGAAGCAAAACGCATGGAATTCCCGGACTACATCGTTGCACGTCTGGCAGGCAAGACAGAAGAAGAGATTAAAGCTCTTCGTGAAGAATATCAGATTAAAGCGGCATATAAGATGGTTGATACCTGTGCTGCAGAGTTTGCGGCAGCAACACCATATTACTATTCTGTATACGGCGATGAAGGCACAGAGAATGAAGCAGTAGCAACACCGGATAAAAAGAAAATCCTGGTACTTGGTTCCGGTCCGATCCGTATCGGCCAGGGTATTGAGTTCGACTTCTGTTCCGTACACTGTACATGGGCATTTGCAAAAGAAGGCTATGAGACCATCATCATCAACAACAACCCGGAAACAGTAAGTACAGACTTTGATATTGCAGATAAACTGTATTTCGAGCCTCTGACACCGGAAGATGTTGAGAATGTAGTAAATATCGAGAAACCGGACGGAGCAGTTGTACAGTTCGGTGGTCAGACAGCTATCAAATTAACAGAAGCACTGACAAAGATGGGCGTTAAGATTCTCGGAACATCTGCGGAGAACGTAGATGCAGCAGAGGACCGTGAGCTCTTTGATGAGATTCTTGAAAAATGCGAGATCCCGAGACCAAAGGGACAGACAGTATTTACTGCTGAGGAAGCTAAGAAAGCAGCAAATGAGCTGGGTTATCCTGTTCTGGTTCGTCCTTCTTATGTACTTGGTGGTCAGGGCATGAGAATCGCTGTAAGCGATGAGGACGTAGAAGAGTATATCGGTGTGATCAACCAGATCGCACAGGAGCACCCGATCCTTGTTGATAAATACCTGATGGGTAAGGAAATCGAAGTAGATGCTGTATGCGATGGCGAGGATATCCTGATTCCTGGTATTATGGAACATATCGAGCGTGCCGGAATCCACTCCGGTGACAGTATTTCCGTATACCCGGCTAAGACCATCAGCGAGAAAGCAAAAGAGACAATTGCAGAATACACCAGACGTCTTGCAAGAGCACTGCATGTTATCGGTATGATCAACATCCAGTTCATTGTTCTTGGAGATGATGTATATGTGATCGAGGTTAATCCTCGTTCCAGCCGTACTGTACCGTACATCAGCAAGGTAACAGGAATTCCGATCGTTCCTCTTGCAACGAAGGTAATCCTTGGATACAAGCTGAAAGACATGGGCTATGAACCGGGACTTCAGCCGGAAGCAAAACACTATGCGATTAAGATGCCTGTATTCTCATTTGAGAAGATCCGCGGTGCTGATATCAGTCTTGGACCGGAAATGAAGTCAACAGGTGAGTGCCTTGGTATTGCTGAGACATTCAATGAAGCGCTTTACAAAGCATTTATTGGAGCAGGTATCCGTCTTCCGAAACATAAAAACATGATCATCACTGTTAAAGACGAAGACAAACAGGATATCATCCCGATCGCAAGAAGATTCGAAGCACTTGGATACAGAATCTATGCTACACTGGGAACTGCAAAAGTCCTCAAAGAAAACGGAATCAAAGTTATCCGTACAAATAAGCTGGAGCAGCCTGCACCGAACCTTATGGACCTTATCCTTGGTCATAAGATCGACGTTGTCATCGATACTCCGCCACAGGGTGTAGAGCATCAGAAAGATGGTTTCGTCATCAGACGTAACGCCATCGAGACAGGTGTCAATGTCCTTACTTCTCTGGATACAGCAGAAGCACTGGCAACCAGCCTTGAGAATACAGACCTGAACAATTTATCTCTTATTGATATTGCTACGATTGCAAGAAGATAAAGAACTGATAAATAATATGAAATGATGAAAAGCAGCCGTAATTTTCTCTGTCGGAGAAAAGGCGGCTGTTTTTATCTTATAGAATCAGCAGGAAAAATACAGATTACAGTTGTATCAGTGGCATGGTGTGTAATATAATCATATGAGTATTTACAGTGAGTCAGATAGATATATGTGGGTCTTTTGCATTACTTATTATCTGGCAGAAACCTGTCTGATCCGGTTGAAAATCGTTGTAAATAAGAATAACAACAAAAAAGAAAACAGGAAGGGAAAGATTATGGATTTTATTGAACTGTTAAAGGTCATTTTCCTTGGGATTGTAGAGGGAATCACAGAATGGCTCCCGATCAGCAGTACCGGACATATGATCCTGGTGGATGAGTTCCTGAAACTGAATGTGACAGAGGATTTTAAGAATCTGTTCTTCGTAGTGATCCAGCTTGGCGCGATCCTCGCGGTTGTAGTTCTCTACTGGAACAAATTGTGGCCGTTTTATATCAGACCAATTTCAAAGAAACAGCAGGCAGTGCTTAACAGGCATGGTGCAGTATCCAGAGGAATTCTTACTTTTGTGGAGAAGTTCTGTGATAAAGAGAAATGGGTACTCTGGTTTAAAATTATAGTAGCCTGTATACCGACGATTGTTATCGCACTTCCGTTTAATGATGTCATTGAAGAGAAATTTAATAACTATGTAGTAGTTGCCATTGCACTGATCGTATATGGTATCCTCTTCATTGTCATTGAGAATTATAACAAGAGAAGAAGACCAATCTGTACAAATCTGGAAAATCTATCATTTAAGACTGCACTCATCATCGGTCTGTTCCAGGTACTCTCCGTAGTTCCGGGTACATCCCGTTCAGGTTCCACCATTATCGGTGGTATCCTTGCAGGAACCTCCCGTACAGTAGCAGCAGAATTTACCTTTTTCCTGGGAATCCCGGTCATGTTCGGAGCCAGTCTTCTGAAAATCCTGAAATTCGGTTTCTCTTTCACAGGAACAGAGGTGATGATCCTGATCGTGGGAATGGTAGTGGCATTTGTAGTTTCCATTATCGCGATCAAATTCCTGATGGGATACATAAAGAAACATGACTTTAAGGCATTCGGATGGTACAGAATCGCACTTGGTATTCTGGTGCTTGGATACTTTATCGGAAAAACACTTCTTGGTTGTAAATAATGTATAAGAAAAGCCCTGCTGTATAAGCGGCATGTACGTCATAAGCGTATATCCCGGACAGCAGGGCTTTTTATTATGTTACAGGTTTCTTATATGCAGATCATTTCGCCGGTATAAGAGGTATCATAACCTGTCAGATGATGAATCTCAGTTTTGAAATCTTCAGACTGTACAATTTCCACAAGAGCAGAGAACCCCGGCTTTCTCACAGATTCCGCAGGAATTGCCAGATACATCTGCATATCAGTCACAGGGACGAAATCAAGTCCCGGAAAGTAACGTGCGATCATTTCTTCTCCAAAAGCAACATTCGCTCTGTGCTCAAAAACAGCAGATGCAGATGACATATCAGAGACAGCTTCATTTCTGTATCCGCTGATTTTTTCAGAAGAAATTCCCCGTTCTTTTAACAGACGGTCCAGATAAACCCTGCGGGCACTTCCCTTTTCACGATTCATAAAAACAACTTTCGGATCCGTCAGGTCCTCCACAGAAGAAATCTTTTCAGGATTTCCGGCCTGTACATAGAAGCCGACAGAGTATTTATATAAAGAAAGAAGTATCAGCGGGATTCCGGGAACCAGGTGACGGATATCATCTATATCCAGACTGGTAGCAGCGATATGTGCCTTTTCGAAATACAGGGAATAAAGTCCGTTATAGTCATTCATATGAGACTGCAGGACAGGAAGTCCATCAGGATGAGCGGACATTTTGCCGAGAAGAAGCTCCAGGGCGGCAGAAGTCTGGCCGCCTAAAATGATACCACTGGAATGAAGCAGATAATCTCTCTTCAGCAGAGAACTCTCAGGTTCAAAATTAACAGAAGTGTATGGAATATCCTGCCCGCTTTCGGAATTGCCGGAACTGCTTCTGTTAAGATACTGTGTCAACTGCTCTTCGCTGACCCTGAGTTGTTTTCCGATTTTGGAAGATTCCAGCTCACCGCGCTTGATAAGTTCATAGACCGTTGTCTTTTTGATCTTCAGACGGTCTGCGACCTCCTGAGCTGTGTAAAGTTTATTCATCAATACCTACCATGACATTAGTAGCTTTGATCACTGCATAAGCATCAGAACCTACTTTCAGGTTTAATTCTTCAACTGCTGCACAGGAGATGGTTGCTGTGATAATGTTTCCACCGCCGATATCAATAGAAACGATGGAGTTTACAGCTCCGTTATTGATACTTACTACTTTCCCTTTTAACTGATTGCGTGCACTTAATTTCATGATAATCACCTCGCTGTTTATTATTTTTTTCTATAAATTTATCTGATACCCGATCAAAGGCCGGAAAGTTGTTTTTGCCGATAAAAATAAGGCTTTCAATCTGCTATCATTTACATGATAACATATACAAATAAAATTGACAAGAATACAAAAGTTTTGTACAATAGACACAAAATAAAACAAAACTCAATAAAACAAAACAAAACTGAATGAAAGACGGTAAAAAACATGAGAAAGAAATTAATTGCAGTAATGATGGCAGGAGTACTGAGTGCAGGAATGTTCAGCACAGGAGTTTTCGCAGCAGATACAGACTTAAAAGGTGAAGTCAACACATTCATCGCAGCAAGCTTAAGCAATGCAATGGAAGAAATCCAGAAAGATTTCAATGAGACATATCCTGATGTTGAAATCCTCTACAATGCAGACAGCTCAGGCACATTACAGACACAGATCGAAGAAGGCGCACGCTGCGATATCTTCTTCTCAGCAGCTGACAAGCAGATGGACGCTCTGGTAGACGAAGATCTGGCTAAGAAAGATACTGTAGAAGATATCCTTGAGAACAAAGTCGTTCTGATCAAACCTAAGGATGGAGAAACAAAAGTTACAGGATTCGAGAACATCACAGATGCGGCCAACATCGCACTTGCAGGTGACAGCGTTCCTGTTGGACAGTATTCCAGAGAAATTTTCGACAATCTTGGAATTACAGATGAAGTAAATAAGATGGAAATCAATGAAGGTAAAAATGTATCTGAAGTTCTTGCTGCAGTAAGTGAAGGAAGTAATGAGATCGGTATCGTTTATGCTACAGATGCAGCTTCCGTTGCAGATAAAGTAGACGTTATCGCAGAAGCTCCGGCAGATGCACTGAAGACACCTGTTCTCTATCCGGTAGGCCTTATCGAAGACAAAGAGGCATCTGAAGATGATACAGCAGCTACAGAAGCATTCCTTGAGTACATCAAATCTGACGACGCTATGAAAGTATTCGAGAAATACGGATTCACAGCATACAAAGCAGATGATGCTTCCGAAACAGATGATAAAGATGCAGAAGCAACAGAAGAAGCAGATGACACAGAAACAAATGCTGAGACAGAGACAACAGAGGAAGCTAAATAAGAATGAGTGAATTTCTGGCAGAAATAAACTGGAGTCCCTTGTGGATTTCATTGAAAACAGGTTTCACAGCGACTGTGATCGCATTCTTTCTGGGAATATTCTTTGCGAGACTGGTAATGAAGATGAAACCTTTTTCCAGAGGCATACTGGATGGTATTCTGACCATGCCTCTGGTACTTCCCCCGACAGTGGCCGGTTTCATTCTGCTTTTGCTGTTCAGTCTGAGACGTCCGTTCGGGGCATTTCTGCTGGATAATTTTGATATTAAGATCGTACAGACCTGGAAGGGCTGCGTGATCGCAGCATCTGTAATTGCGTTTCCACTGATGTACCGAAATGCACGCGCTGCATTTGAACAGGTGGATGTGAATCTGATCGCAGCAGGCAAGACACTTGGCATGAGTGACAGAAGAATCTTCTGGACAGTTGTCATGCCGATAGCAGGACCCGGAATCGCATCCGGTACAGTCCTTGCCTTTGCCAGAGCAATCGGAGAATACGGTGCTACATCCATGCTCGCAGGAAACATTCTTGGCAAGACCAGAACCGTTTCCGTTGCCATTGCTTCGGAGACTGCGGCAGGAAATTATGGCATGGCCGGTTTCTGGGTAGTTGTGATCTTGATCATTTCATTTGTGATCGTTGCGGCGATCAATATCGTTTCCGGTAAGGGAATGAAGATGGGCAGGTGGATGTAATGGCAGTCAGTGTGGATATTGAGAAGAAACTTCATGGCTTCACTCTGAAAGTAAAGCTGGAGAGTGATGGTTCTCCAATGGGGATCCTTGGAGCATCCGGAAGCGGAAAAAGTATGACTCTGCGCTGTATTGCAGGAATCCAGACACCGGACTCAGGAAGAATTGTTGTAAATGATAAAGTTCTTTTTGATTCAGAAAAGAAAATCAATCTTAAACCGCAGGAGAGGAAGGTCGGCTATCTTTTTCAGAACTATGCACTTTTTCCTACCATGACTGTAGAGAAGAATATCGCATGCGGATACAGAGGTGATAAGAAACATCTTAAGGCAAAAGTGGCAGATTACATAGAGCGTTATCAGCTTAACGGGCTGGAGAAGCGTTATCCGGGCCAGCTTTCCGGAGGTCAGCAGCAGCGTGTCGCACTGGCACGAATGATGATCGGAGAACCGGAAGTCATCCTTCTGGATGAACCGTTCTCAGCACTGGATGGATATCTGAAAGATATCATGCAGCGTGATATGCAGAACTTTCTTAATGAGTACACAGGTGATATGATTCTGGTCACTCACAGCCGTGATGAGGCTTACAAGTTCTGCGGACATCTGACAATTCTGGACAGCGGTCAGGCACTTACTACAGGAGAAACCAAGAAACTCTTTGAACGACCTGGGTATCCTGCAGGCAGCCAGACTGACAGGGTGTAAAAATTTCTCAACTGTACAGAAAATGGGAAAACACAGTATTTATGCAGTGGACTGGGATCTGATGCTGCAGACCAAAGATGTGGTGCCGGATGATGTTACGCATGTGGGAATCCGCGGTCACTGGATGAAAGGTGCATCTGAAGGCGGAGAGAACCACATGGAAGTGGAAGTTGTGGAATATATTGAAACGACCTTTGAACATCAGTATTTACTGAAGAACAAGAAAGGCGGAGACTGTCAGCCGGTCTGGTGGATGTGTCCCAAAGGAAATTTTGAGGAAGATCCGCGTGCAAAAGTTCCGAAATATATTCATTTTCCGGAAGAGCATCTGATGCTGC
>NZ_JBWJVP010000163.1:0-15021 GCF_056339915.1 Blautia sp. ZXY-1-B12
TTCTAAATTATTGCTTAAATCTAATTTTTTAATAGTTGTATCATGACAAAAAAGGCGTGTCAGTTTTGTGTTTTTTGTTACATCTAATTCAGCTATATTTGTCATATAACATGATAGTTGTTTCAAATTAGGGTTCTTACTTATATCAAGTGTTTTTACTTTTGTATCTCCTATATCTAAAGTGACTAATTGCGGATTATGTGTGACATCAAGTTCCATTAATCCTGTATTGCTACAAGATAGTTGTTCTAAGTTAGGATTGTTTGTTACATCTAAATTGGAAATAGAGGTACTATCTGCAAATAACGTATTCAATTTTTCATTCTTAGATACATCAAGACTGTTAATTGATGTATTATCGCAAACGAAAGCTTCCAAATTCGGATAACGTGTTAAATCAACGCTTCTTACTTTTGAAGAACGACAATCTAATCTTTTTAAAGATGAGTTTTTAACCGGACTTAAGTCTGAAACAGAAGTCGTAGAAACATCTAAAGACTGCAAATTTGTTAGATATTGAATACCCTCTAATGAAGATATCGTTTTCATATCATGCAAGTTTAAGAATTGGGCTTTTGATATTTCATCAACAGATAACACACTATCGCCGTCTTTATCAAATTCTGCAATGATTTGTTCTCTAAATACTTTGTCTGGAAAATGTGCTTCATCAATAGCAATGCTTCCAGCTTTTACTTCTGTATTTTTGCTTGCTTCAACGGTCTTATCTTCGGTAACCACTTCTTTTTCTGGTGTTGCAGGTGTTTCCTGTTTTGTACTTTCTTCTTTTAAAGTTTCTGCATTTTCAGCAGTTTCTTCCTGTTCCTTGTCTGTTATATTCTCTTGTACTTCTGCGTTTTCTGTTTTCTGTTCCACAGGAACTTGCTCTGTCTTGTTTTCTTCTACAACGGCTTCCTGCACAACTTCTGTGTTTTCCTGTGCCATGACAGGAGTAGGAAGCCCTGTAAGTGCAGTTGTTGTTCCAATCATCAATGCGGAACTTACTGCAAGGACTTGTTTTTTCTTCATAGTTTGTTCACTCCTTATTTTTCATAAATTCTTTGCATAGAAAAACGCACAAACTCCCCCTTATAACTGGATAATCTGTGCGTTCTGTTTATTATTGATAGAATTGAAAAAAGGGCAGAATTTACTTGTCTGTCTGTCTGTCTGTCTGTCTGTCTGTCTGTCTGTCGCAAGCGTAACAATGTGTGAACATGACTGTCAACCCTTTCTTTCAAAAAAATTCAATCCTTGCTTCTATACAAAAAACATTATACTGGAAACAAACACCTCTTTCAATCTTTTTATGCGTGCAAGATAAAAAAATTGAGACATCACACTTTTCCTTTTTTCCTCTTGAGTACCCACAACAGAAAAGAAAAAGCCCTGTCAAGAGCTTGCCACCATTGGTGGTGCTTTGCACTCTTGATCGGGCTTTTTGTTTGCTGTATCTTCTCGCAAGAGGAAAAAGATTACTCGTCCTCATCATCAAAATGGTTATTCCTTAATACTTCCCGTAACAGTTCCATATCCTCTTTTGAGTTCGGATTTATCATTTTCACGACTTGATAAGGTGTCCTATATTTATGTCCCTCTATGCTTTCCCCAAACATATCCATACTGTATAAATCATCATAGCGGTCTAGTAATTTTTGAAACTTCAAATGCTGGATAAATTCTTTGATTGGGTAAAGGTCGGACGCTTCAATGCTTTTCCCGTTGATATAGTCTGTAATGTATTCCCGTAACTTTTCCAACTCATATTCCAGCCATTCTTCCTCGCTGTCAAAGAAGTTATCATAGTGTCCGTGTTTCAGTTCTGCATTTAGACGTTCTTCTGTTCTTAAAAACTGACAGACTTCTTTTTCAGACTGATTGACATACTTCCATTCTCCCGATAATAATTCATTCGGCGTTACGTCCAGCACTTCCATTATCTTTTCCAGCGTTTCATAAGCAGGATAGTTCAACCCTCTTTCAATCTTGGAAAGGCTCTGCATATTGATACCGATTTTGTCCGCAAGTTCCTGTTGTTTCATTCCCCTAAATTTTCTTATGGTCTGTATATTATTTCCTAAATGGCTTATTTTCATTGCACAACCCTCCATATCTCGTTATATCTTCACTGTTATAAGTCTATCATGCTTAATATGATTTGTAAAGACAAAAAAAGATATTGACAAATAAGCATATAAGAATTACTATGCTATTGTGAGTGAATAAGCACAATAGCATGAAATACAAAAACATTCAAAAAGAAATACCCATCTGATTAAACCCGTAGATATGAATATTGGTTGAAATGGAACTTGTTAGAAAAGGCAAAACAGGACTTGCTGACAAAGTATTTCTGACACGGTGGCGGAAGCCTCTCAGGCTTACCGCCATGACACCTTGTGTCAAGGGGAAGAAATGCTTTGTCGGCTGGCGAGCCTGCGAGCCTTGACTGTGCCCCCGTTATCTAACAGGGGGGCACTATTTCACAAAAGACAAGTCAAAAACCATACAACCCCAAACCTGTGAGTAGTAATGAGAAGTTTTAAGAAGATAGTAATTTCACATTCTTTTGAATAGTGGTTTACAGGTATTTCAAGGCTGTTGTGGGATTGGAGGAATACAATGAACAATTTAGAATTTGCACTTGAAATGAAGAACAAACGTCTTGCAAGCGGTCTTTCACAAGGAGAACTTGCAAGTCTTACCCATGTATCAAGATATAGTATCAACCGCTTTGAGAACGGAAAAGCCAACGCAAGTAAAGAAACACAGAACATTATCCTGCGTTGTCTGAATTACTATGTCTGTGATAAGCCTTTTTATCTGCTCGTTGATTATCTGTCTGTCCGTTTTCCAACGACTGACGCATTAGAAGTTATCCGAAAGGTGCTTGGCATGAAAGCGGACTATTTTATCCATTATGACTATGGGTATTATGGCTATAAGGAGCATTATGCCTACGGGGAAATCAAGGTCATGGCTTCTGATGATGAACACATGGGTGTATTTTTAGAATTAAAAGGGGCAGGCTCACGCAACATGGAATATGTCTTACAGGCACAGAACAGGGATTGGTATTCATTTTTAAACCGCTGTCTTGACTGTGGCGGTGTTATCCGACGTTTTGACTTGGCAATCAATGATATGTGCGGTCTGCTGGATATTCCCGTTTTGTCTGAAAAATACAAAAATGGCGGTGCGGATTGTCGCTGTAAAAACTATGAAAATGTACAAGGTGGAAAACTAAGCGGAAAAAACCGTAATTTAGCAAGTACCCTTTATATCGGCTCAAAGGCAAGCACAAAATATTTCTGCCTGTATGAAAAACAAAAGGAACAGGCAACCAAAAAGAAACATACGGATATTATCAACCGTTTTGAAATTCGTCTGCGTGATAAAAAGGCAGTACAGGCAGTTGAGGAATTGTTATTGACATATAACCCTCATGGGTTGGTGTTTTACCTTATTACTGATTTTGTGCAATTTCCCGATTATCCGCTGTGGGAGATATTCATTTCCCATGACAGTTTACCTTTTGAAATGAACCCCGTACCTGTCAATATGGAACGCACTCTGCAATGGCTGGAAAGACAGGTCATGCCGTCAATCGTGATGATAGAGGAAATCGACAGGCTGACAGGCTCAAACTACATGAAAATGATTGATGAATGTACCAACCTTTCCGAAAAACAGGAAATGCTTGTAGAACAGATGTGTACGGATATAGCAGATGTAATCGAAAGTGAGGGGGTGTTTTATGAGTAATGCACAGGATATTCCCGTATGGGAAAAATATACCCTTACCATTGAAGAAGCGTCAAAGTATTTCCGTATCGGAGAAAACAAGTTAAGACGCTTAGCAGAGGAAAACAAGGACGCTGGCTGGCTCATTATGAATGGCAACCGCATACAGATTAAACGCCGACAGTTTGAACAGGTTATTGACAAATTGGACGCAATCTAATGCAAATGAGCCTTGTATGTGTTATGATGAACACAAGTCATATCAAGGCTCTTTCCAACAAGGAAAGGAGCAGACACCATGAAAGAAAAAAGACGGGATAGTAAAGGACGTATCCTGCATACTGGAGAGAGCCAACGAACAGACGGGAAATACTTATATAAATATGTAGACGCATTTGGAAACACAAAATATGTGTATGCTTGGAGATTGACACCCACAGACCCGACACCAAAGGAAAAACGGGAAAAACCCTCACTTCGTGAACTGGAACAGCAGATAAGACGGGATATTGAGGACGGTATCGACAGCACAGGCAAGAAAATGACGCTTTGCCAACTCTATGCCAAACAGAACTTACAGAGGGCGAATGTGAAGAAAAGCACACAAAAACAACGGGAACAACTCATGCGGTTATTGAAAGAGGACAAGTTGGGTGCTAGGAGCATTGATGCGATAAAACCCTCTGACGCTAAGGAATGGGCGTTACGCATGAAAGATAAAGGCTTTTCCTATAACACCATTAACAACCATAAACGCTCGTTAAAAGCGTCATTCTATATCGCCATACAAGACGATTGTGTAAGGAAGAACCCTTTTGATTTTAAGTTAAGTGAAGTCCTAGAAAATGATACCAAAGAGAAAGTCGCATTGACAGAGGAACAGGAACAAGCCTTACTCTCATTTATCAAGACAGACAATGTGTATCACAAGCATTATGATGATGTGCTGATACTGTTAAAGACTGGACTTCGTATCTCGGAACTGTGCGGACTGACAGTAGCTGATATTGATTTCAAGAATGAAGTTGTAATTATCGACCACCAGTTACTAAAGAGCAAGGAACAGGGCTATTATATTGAAACGCCTAAGACGAAAAGCGGAATAAGACAAGTGCCATTAAGTAGAGAAACAATACAGGCATTTCAACGGGTTATGAAGAAACGCCCAAAGGCAGAACCATTTGTGATAGACGGACAGAGCAATTTCTTATTTGTCAATCATAAAGGCAAGCCCAAAGTTGCGATTGATTACAACGCCTTATTTGTCCGTATGGTAAAGAAATATAACAAGCACCACAAGGACAATCCCTTGCCACATATCACACCGCATACGCTACGCCATACATTCTGCACAAGACTGGCAAGCAAGAACATGAACCCAAAAGATTTACAGTATATCATGGGACATTCAAACATTAGTATCACAATGAACTGGTACGCTCATGCGTCCATAGATACCGCAAAATCAGAGGTTCAGCGTCTAATCGCATAGAAGTATTTACCACGATTTTAACCACGCTTGATAGCGAAAATATAAGAAGATAGACCTAGATATGTGAGGTTTACCACAAAAGCAAAATGCCCGTAGAGCCTATAAAATAAGGCTTTGCGGACATTTAAGGAGATATAAAAAGATAGTCAAAAAGACATATATAATTTATGAATAAATATATAAACAAACTGGGAATCCAAAAGCAGACTCAATCGCTTACATTCCTTCAGATCATGAGCAAATATCATGTTTTGTTCAGTGCGTGTCTGATAGAAGAATATGGAGATATATTTGAATTTCCGTCAGAGAAACATAAACATGCCATAACCAGTATGCTGTATTTTATTGACGGAAACAGCGATGATATAAATCAGCTGGAAGAAATTTTGGTATTAGACAATAAAAATACTGTCAGATTGAAGAATCTGGCAGCAGTTCTTGCTGTTGGAAATCAGCTTGCAGAATTGAAGAACACAAATCTTGATCTGAATTATGAGGATTTTGATAAGTATAATTCTGAAGAGATTGTTGGCTTTGTTGAAAGAAACGTTGTAAGGAGTATTGCTGTTAAAGATGGTAAACTTGTGATAGAAGCAGGCGGATCAGGATTCGGCATATGCACTGATTGAAAGAAAAGTAAATTTGATCATTAATAATTATGAGAAGATCTTCAGAAGTCTGACTCATGGATCAGGTGATAATACCGGCCTTTTTGGCATTGATTCGATAGAACTCAAATGTGTTTTGTCCGCTGAAAATTCAAAAAAGATCTACCTTAATAAAGAAATTGAAGAATCATGGACAGAAGAGGATATTGAACTTTTCAATAAACTTTCTTTTGAGGAAAGAGTGTTTTATGCTGATTATCTGTCTACAGAGTTTGAAATCACCAAATTTCTTGTGGACTTTGCAAAAACAAATAAAGCAGTACTTGCGGGATTAGAGTATAGAGTAAAATCACCGAAGTCCTTATACAATAAGCTTTATCAGAGAGTAGAGAAGTCTTTTTTTGATTCAATAGCGGATGTTATTCGTTATACAGTGATACTGGAACCGAAAGAATATGTTGAACAGATACGATCTGTGACAGATGCCCTGTATGAGAAAAACTGGAAGATATATTCATTGAAAAATTATTGGGTCAATGACAGTTTTCCATATAATGGCGTAAATACCAAGTTTAAAAACTCACGCAACTATCGTATTGAAATCCAATTCCATACTCAGGAAAGCTTTGATGTGAAAATGAGTGAGGAAGATCATAAACTCTATGAACAAAGAAGAGTGTTAGAACCCGGATGCGATGAGTATAACAGAATATTACAGTTACAGCTGAAATTATATTCTGATATGGAATATCCTGAAAATATTGCGGATTTAGAAAAAATCTGACGCACATCAAGGATATCTGACGCAGGATTTCACGCTCTGATGAGCAGTAACCTGACTGGATTAATATGCATTATTTATATCATACACCTGCTTTACGATAAACAGATTTCATGTTATGATTATTTCAGCTGAATTTGAGATATTCTATTAATGAGAAGGATAACTATTCAACAGCCTCTGACTGTGAGAGTATTGAACAGTTACGAAGAAAAATAAAAGGAGGATCAATGTTATGCTTACAACATGGACTCCGGCACATATGCCGGAAAAAGAGGAAATCAAAACCCGTCTGCAGACAGCGAGAAGTCAGCTCTATGATTTTCAGATGAAAATCAAGGAACATAAGATCCCGGTAATTGTACTCTTTGAAGGCTGGGGATCTTCCGGCAAGGGAAGTACGATCGGAAAAGTCATTAAAAATATTGATCCGCGTTTCTTTAAGGTTGCCACTATGTCAGCTCCCACAGCAGAAGAACTGAGATATCCATTTCTGTATCGCTATTTTAAACAGATTCCGGAAGCCGGAAAATTTACATTTCTGGATTCCGGCTGGATGGAGCAGACTTGTAAAGACTGTCTGTCGGGCGAGATTGAAGGCGAAGGTTATACACAGCGGATTGACAGCATCCGCCGTTTTGAGCGGCAGCTTACAGATAATGGTTATCTGGTGCTGAAATTCTTTATGCAGATTGACAGGGATGAACAGAAGCGGCGTGAAAAATTACTTCTGGATCATAAAGACACCAGATGGCGTGTGTCAGACTTTGATAAATGGCAGAATGAACATTACAAAAAATGTGCAAAAATATTTTCTCAGTATCTGTCTGACACGAATGCTTCCTCTGCACCATGGTACATCATAGATGCCAGTGACAGAAAATGGGCGGAACTTCAGGTGCTGGAGACTATGGTAAGCAATATTGAAGTTGCCATGCAGAATCAGGCACATTCCGTTCCGATTTTGCAGAATGTATTTCCTCTGGAGCAGATTCCCCGTCTGTCGGATATTGATCTGAGAGATAAAACAATGGATGACGAGGAGTACAGGGGAGAACTGAAACAGCTCCAGAGTAAACTGGGGGAACTCCATAATAAACTGTACAGGAGACGTATTCCTGTGATCATCACGTATGAAGGCTGGGATGCGGCAGGCAAAGGAGGTAACATTAAACGTATTACAGAAGCTCTGGATCCCCGGGGGTATGAAGTACATCCGATCGCAAGTCCGGAACCACATGAGAAGGCCAGACATTATTTATGGCGTTTCTGGACAAGACTTCCGAAAAATGGTCATATCGCTATTTTTGACAGAACCTGGTATGGCAGAGTCATGGTAGAACGTCTGGAGGGATTTTGCAGTGAAAATGACTGGAAACGTGCTTACAACGAAATGAATGAGTTTGAGAAAGAACTTAAAGACTGGGGTGCGGTCATTATTAAATTCTGGGTACAGATCGATAAGGATACACAGCTGGAGCGTTTTCAGGAGAGACAGAATAATCCGGAGAAACAATGGAAGATCACAGATGAGGACTGGAGAAACAGAGAGAAATGGGATGCCTATGAAGTGGCTGTAAATGAGATGCTTCAGAAGACAAATACTTCCTTTGCACCATGGCATGTACTGGAATCTGTTGACAAGAAATATGCCCGTATTAAAGCACTCAAAATTGTGATCGCTGAAATAGAAAAAGCATTAAAAGAAAATTAAATTTTGCGGGAAATGTGTAAATGAATGATAAGATAACGGTCTGCCTGGGTAAGGGCGGGCAAAGAGAAATGGCAGAATCTTTTGCCAGAAAGAACAATGTTCCGATTATGGACAAACCGGGAGAACATCTGACAGTAATGTTTGACTCCCGGGGCGTATCACTTACCGGCTATGGTCTGACATATCAGGGAGATTTTGAAGGAATGCTGCACAGAGTTACAAACGGAAGACTTTCCCATGAAATGCTGGTACGTGCGGTCAAAACTGAGGGAGAACATCTGAAAGCAATTGATGCCACTGCAGGCATGGGGGAGGATGGTTTCCTTCTTGCAGCATATGGCTATGAGGTGACATTATACGAACAGAATCCGGTGATCGCCGCACTTTTGAAGGATGCGCTCCGGCGTGCCAGAAAGCATCCCGTATTAAAAGACATTGCTTCCAGAATGAAACTGGTAGAGGGTGACAGTGTGTCATGTATGGAGAAACTTATGGATCCGGTAGATGTGATCTATCTTGATCCCATGTTCCCGAAGAGACAGAAATCCGGTCTGATAAATAAAAAACTTCAGCTGATCCAGAAACTTGAACCTCCATGTTCTGAGGAAAAAGATCTTTTTGATGCAGCTATCAAAGCCGGACCTTCCAGAATTATCGTAAAACGTCCTCTTAAGAGCGTCTGTCTTGATGGAAGAGAGCCTTCTTATATATTAAAAGGAAAAGCAATACGATATGACTGTTATGTGATGTAGAAGGTTTATCAGCACATTGCAGCAGCCCTTTATTTTTGAGGGCTGCTGCAATGTGTTTTTTTCCATTCCCGGATAAATTCCATTTGTTCCTGATCGGAGATTTCCTGGGAGGCAGCGTCATTTCCGGCAGCTACACAGCAGAGCAGGACGAAGGTCTGAAAGAGTAAAAATACCAGTATCAATAATAATGCAGTCATAATTTGTCTCCTTAATATTATGCAGATGGTTACAGTTATTTTATGAAATTGCTATAAGGATATTTTTCGGGATTTCTGTAACAGATTCTGTATATGCCTGTTGTTTTGCATATCAGAAGTATCTGCATATCATGGAAGCTTTATACATTTTATTTACAGAAAAACGGAGATATGACAGGAGAAACTGTCGGACACAAAAATATAATCTTCCGAATAATTTAAAGTAAGACGCAGATGTTCATTGTCTTTGCAGCGACCTGATGAACAGTTGCGGTAAGATTTCATTATCCAGATGATTCGGAGGATTTTTTATGAAGAATTCAGATGATTCCGGATATACAGGAAAGCACGTGGGTGTGTGTGTTCTGGATACCGGGATTTTTCCTCATATAGATTTTACAGGGAGAATACTTGCGTTTCAAGATTTCATCGGACATCGTATCAGACCTTATGATGATAATTCTCATGGAACCCATGTATGTGGGATCATTGGCGGTGACGGAAGGGCTTCGGAAGGACGGATTAGAGGAATTGCCCCGGGTTGTGGGCTTATCGTTCTGAAGGTGCTTGATAGAACGGGAAATGGCAGGAAAGAAGATGTTTTGCAGGCTTTTCGCTGGATTCTGGAGAATAAGAGATATTATGGAATACGTGTAGTGAATATCTCGGTGGGAACAACCTGCAGGAGAGCAGAAGATCACAGAGTTCTGATTGCGGGTGTGGAACAACTTTGGGATGCAGGTCTGGTGGTAGTGGCTGCGGCAGGAAATCAGGGACCGAAGGCAGGAAGTGTGACAGCACCGGGAAGCAGCCGGAAGATTATCACAGTAGGCTCCAGCGATCTGCTTACAGGACGGACTGCCATATCCGGCAGGGGACCTACCTTTGAGTGTGTTTGTAAACCGGATCTGGTTGCGCCCGGGAATCATGTTCTTGCCTGTACACCGGGAGCAGATAACGGATATGGAGTGAAAAGTGGTACTTCTATGTCTACACCTCTGGTTGCAGGGGCAGCAGCACTGATGCTTGAGAAGAATCCGGAACTGACTAATGTTCAGATCAAGATGAAACTGAAAGAAAGTGCCAGGGATATGGGACTGCCAAAGAATCAGCAGGGATGGGGAGAGCTGGATCTGGAACGCTTTATGGAACTGTAATCAGTATCCTTTTATTTCGCAAAATATTGCTTTAGTGTATAAAAGCATTGACGAACGGTCTGTTTTCGGCTATCATGATAATTAACTGGATAAGAGCCAAAGAGGAGGATTAACATGAAAAAAATTCAGATGCAGACACCACTTGTGGAGATGGATGGAGATGAGATGACCAGAATTCTCTGGAAAATTATCAAAGATGAACTTCTTCTTCCGTATATTGATTTGAACACTGAGTATTATGACCTTGGTCTGGAATACAGAAATGAAACGGATGATCAGGTAACTGTTGATGCAGCAGAGGCTACAAAGAAGTACGGCGTTGCAGTGAAATGTGCCACTATCACTCCTAATAAGGCAAGAATGGAAGAGTATACCTTAAAGAAAATGTACAAGAGTCCTAACGGAACGATTCGTGCAATTCTCGACGGAACTGTTTTTCGTGCCCCAATCGTAGTGAAGGGTATTGAACCATGTGTTAAGAACTGGAAGAAACCGATCACCATCGCACGTCATGCCTATGGTGATGTGTATAAGAACACAGAGATGTATATTGACGGCCCCGGAGATGCTTATCTGGTATTTGAAGGTGCAGACGGACAGCAGAGAAAAGAGCTGATCCATCATTATGAGGGACCGGGTGTGCTTCAGGGTATGCACAATCTGGATGATTCTATCACAAGTTTTGCAAGATGCTGTTTTAATTATGCGCTGGATACAAAACAGAACCTGTGGCTTGGCGGCAAGGATACGATCTCCAAGATTTATGACGGACGTTTTAAGGAAATCTTTGCAACTATTTATGAGGATGAGTTTAAGGAGAAATTCGAGGCAGCAGGCATTGAATATTTCTACAGCCTGATCGATGATATCGTAGCTCGTGTCATGAAGGCTGAAGGCGGATTTATCTGGGCCTGCAAGAACTATGATGGAGATGTTATGAGTGATATGGTTTCTTCGGCATTTGGTTCTCTGGCTATGATGACATCTGTACTGGTATCTCCACAGGGATATTACGAATATGAAGCTGCTCATGGAACTGTACAGAGACATTATTATCGCTATCTGAAAGGTGAGGAGACATCTACTAACTCTGTAGCAACTATTTTTGCATGGACCGGAGCTCTGAGAAAAAGAGGTGAGCTGGACGACAATAAAGAATTGATGGAATTTGCTGATAAACTGGAGAAGGCGACTCTGGAGACGATTGAAAGCGGTAAGATGACAAAAGACCTTGCGCTGATCACTTCTCTTGAGGATGTGACAGTACTGAACAGCAAAGATTTCATCCTTGCCATCAGAGAGAGACTGGATGAAATTTTATAATGTCAGAAATTATCCGGTAATGTTTCTATAACATTATAAAGTTCTCCGGGCAGGGATCACACTGCAGCAGAGAAACCTGTAAAAAGTTATAAACTGCGGAAATGGGAAGAACCTGCATTATGCAAGTTCTTCCCATTTTTCATATAATCCTTCTAATTCTTCGGTAATGGCGGCTTTCTCTTTGCTAAGTTTCGCACATTCTGCCACATTTGTGCAGATATCCGGGAGAATCATGGTTTCGTCGATCTCTTTATCTCTGGTCTCAAGTTCTTCAATGCGGGCTTCTACTTTTTTTAGTTCATTCTCTCGTTTTCGCTGGCGGGCCTGTTCTTCTTTCTGCTGCTGCCAGGAAAGCTTGTTATCAGAAGCCTGCTTTGCTTCTGTCACAGCCTGAGCGGCAGCCGGAGCATATTTTTCTGTCAGCTCTTCTTTTTTCTCCAGATAATAGTCGTAATCTCCGATATAATTTACAATTGCCTGATTGGTCAGATCCAGGATCCGGGTAGCTGTCTGGTTGATGAAGTAACGGTCGTGGGAAACATAGAATACTGTTCCTGTGTAACTGTTCAATGCCTCTTCAAGAATCTCTTTTGAAGCGATATCCAGATGGTTGGTGGGCTCATCGAGGATCAGAAAGTTTGCTTCGGACAGCATCAGCTTGGCGAGGGAAACACGACCTCTTTCTCCACCGGACAGAGCGGAGATCAGTTTGAATACGTCATCCCCTGTGAAAAGGAATGCTGCCAGCATATTTCGAATTTCTGTTTCCGTAAGTGTGGGATAAGCATCTGAGATTTCCTCAAAAATAGTTTTCTCCATATGAAGAACATGGTGTTCCTGGTCATAGTAGCCAATCTGTACCTTGGAACCAAGAGTAAATCTGCCGCTGTCTGCGTCGATCAGCCCATTGATGATCTTTAACATGGTGGTTTTGCCTGTGCCGTTATTGCCAATCAGGGCTACACGTTCTCCACGCTTGATCTCAAAGGAGATGTCACTGAAAAGTGTCCCTGTCCGGGAAAAGATTTGGAAAGACTTTCCACAGTAAGGACATCATTTCCGCTGACAAATCTTGGTTCCAGGGAAATGCGCATCTGATTCTGAATCTCCTGTGGTTTATCAATGCGCTGGACTTTATCCAGCATTTTCTCGCGGCTTTCCGCACGTTTGATGGATTTCTCGCGGTTAAAGGATTTCAGCTTGGCAATGACTGCTTCCTGATGTTTGATATCCCGCTGCTGGTTCAGGTAGGCTTTGTACTGGGCGTCACGCAGCTGGGCTTTTTTCAAGGCATAGGCAGAATAGTTGCCACTGTACATACGCATATTTCCTGCTTCGATTTCCACAACTTTTGTTACGACTTTGTCAAGAAAGTAACGGTCGTGGGATACGATAAATACAGCACCCGGGTAATTCAGAAGATAGGTTTCCAGCCAGGAAATACTCTCCATATCCAGATGGTTGGTAGGCTCATCCAGAAGAAGAATGTCAGGGCTGGCAAGAAGCAGTTTACCCAGAGCTACGCGGGTTTTCTGGCCGCCTGAAAGAGTTTCTATCTGGCGTTCGAAATCTTCTTCTGTGAAACCAAGACCTTTTAATACACCCATGATCTCACTTTTGTAAGCGTAACCATTTTCCAGTTCAAACTGGTGACTCAGTCTTGTGTAAGTATTCATCAGGCTGTCCAGAGCATCTCCGGTGGTGGTTTTCATTTCCTGTTCCAGAGAGCGCAGACGGTTCTCCATATCAATAATGTGCTGTTTGGTGGAAATCAGTTCTTCGTAAATGGTATGATGGCCATGAATGTCCTGATACTGGGCAAGGTAGCCGATATTTTTATCTTTGGCAAGTACCACGTTTCCTGAATCCGGGGAGAGCTCATGCATAATGATTCGCAGCAGAGTCGTCTTGCCTGCACCGTTATTGCCGATGAGAGCTGCCTTTTCGCGATCTTCTATATGGAAACTGGCATCCTTGAGAATGATTTTTTCGCCAAAGGATTTACAGATATTCTGACATGATAAAATCATAGGAATTCCTCCGTTTGTAATTTGTCCGCGTACTATTATAATCGAAAATGCCTGTTTTTGAAAGCATTTTAAGAGATTTTGTCAAGGGAAAAGAAAGCACCGGATGGATGCATGGAAGAAAATATGATATTCCGGGGAATTTTTCAGAATGAAATTGATAAAAAAATACAGAAATATTTGGTCAAAAAGTACAAATTTAATTTGACAATAAAATAACATCTGGGTATAATTGACATAGATAAGCTAAGGAGGGAAAATTTGTGGAAGCTAAGGAAATTTCGAAAGCGGTAATCAAGCGTTTGCCGCGGTACTACCGCTACCTCGGTGAATTGATGGAGGAGAATGTAGAGCGTATATCTTCAAATGATCTTAGCAAGAAGATGCATGTGACGGCTTCCCAGATTCGTCAGGACTTAAATAATTTCGGTGGTTTTGGTCAGCAGGGTTACGGCTATAATGTACGCTATTTGTATACAGAAATCGGTAAGATCCTTGGGCTGGATACTGTACATCCGATGATTATTCTGGGTGCCGGTAATCTGGGACAGGCATTGGCCAATTATGTGGATTTTGAAAAGCGCGGATTTAAGCTGGTTGGTATTTTTGACGTCAATCCTGTACTTGAGGGGATTGCAGTTCGTGGAATTGAGATTCAGATGTTGAGCGATCTTCCTTTGTTTCTGAAGGAGAATGAGGTTGAGATCGCGATCCTGACTCTTCCTAAAAATAAAGCCAAAGAGATGGCAAAGATTTTAATTGATAATGGAATTAAGGCAATCTGGAATTTTGCACATATTGATCTGGATGCCCCGGAGGATGTAATGGTAGAGAACGTACATCTTTCAGAGAGTCTTATGACTTTGTCCTATAACCTGAGTGAGTACAGAAAGGAACATGAAGGGATGTAAGGGATAACTGTGAAACACAAGGCTGTGGTCATCTGATCACAGCTTTTCTCTTGCATGTAAATGTGTTATTGTAAACAGGAGGTGAACAGATGAGAGAGATTGTAACTGCTGTTGAGATGAAAGAACTGGATCATAATACGATTCAGAAAGCCGGGATATCGTCTCCGGTACTTATGGAGAGGGCAGCATTAAAGACGGTTGAGGAGATTGTACAGAGATTAAAGAATAAAGAAAAAGAGAAAATCCTTGTGGTCTGCGGAACCGGCAACAATGGCGGAGACGGATTGGCAATTGCCAGACTGCTTCAGTTGAGAG
>NZ_JBWJVP010000164.1:0-79883 GCF_056339915.1 Blautia sp. ZXY-1-B12
AACACTGATTGTTCCGGAAGCCGAGATGGACCTTCCGGAAGCAGGACAGTACTTTGTGAGAGTAAGAGCAACAAATACATCTGGAAAAACGCAGGATGCATTTGATTATTATGTAACAGATGAAGGAAAATATTATGGTATGAGGTGCTTTTACATAACAGAAGATAGTACGGTAGAGGAAGACGATTATGAAGAAGGCTGACAGGAAGAAAGAACGTTTTCGTAACGAGTGGAAATATCTTATCAGTACCAGTGAGAAAGAAGTCCTGAATCTTCGGATGAAGCCACTTATGAAACTGGATCCTCATGCAGAAAATGGAGGATATCTGATACGGAGCCTGTATTTTGATGATTACTGGAACAGTGCATATGAAGAAAAGGAAAGCGGCGTTCTTATGAGGAAGAAATACAGGATACGAATTTATAATTATAGTGCTGAAAGTATCAAGCTGGAAAGAAAAAAGAAGTTCGGCAGTTATATTTATAAAGAAGATGCCCCTCTGACAAAAGATGAGGTGCAAAAAATTCTTTCCGGCGAGTATGAATTTCTTCTGAAAAGCCCGTATAATCTTTGCAGGGAATTTTACATAGAATGTATGAGTAATATGATGCGGCCGAGAACAATCGTAGATTACGAGAGAGAACCATGGATCATGGATGAGGGAACAGTCAGGATTACATTTGATACAGATGTCAGAGCGGCTGTTGGAAGCTATGACATTTTCGACAGTACGCTTCCGGCTTTATCTGTACTGGAACCGGGAAAACTGATCATGGAAGTGAAATTTACAGAGATGCTGCCTCAGATTCTGAGAAATCTTCTGCCGCCGCAGGCAGCAGAATTTACAGCAGTTTCCAAATATGTACTGTGTTATGAAAAAACGCGGTACATGAATGGATTTGAGTATTGGTATGATACACAGGGGAGGATGATAAGATGAGTGTACAGGATATGATAAAAAAATCTGTACTGGAATCAGGAATGTTCAGTCAGTATGATATACCTAAGATATTGGCTGCTCTGGCAGTGGCTTTGATTTTGGGAAGTGTGATTTATCTGGTTTATCAGAAATTTTATGTTGGAGTTATTTTCTCCAGAAGTTTTGCAGTTACACTTGTGGGAATGACAGTGCTTACCTGTATGGTAACACTTGCGATCAGCAGCAATATTGTGATTTCTCTTGGTATGGTTGGTGCATTGTCTATTGTACGTTTTCGTACAGCAATTAAAGATCCGATGGATCTTCTGTATCTGTTCTGGGCAATCACATCGGGGATTACAGCCGGTGCAGGTATGTATGCATTAACTCTGTTGACAGCTGTGATTATCATTCTGATGATCACCCTGTTTTATCACAAACAACAAAATGGAAGAATTTATATTGCAGTGATTCATTATCAGGGAACTCAGGCGGGAGATGAAATTATCCGTTGTTTTGGAAAAAGAAAATATTTCGTAAAATCAAAAACTATGCGCAATGAAAAAACAGAAATGGCAGTGGAAATATATTGCAGACAGAATGATATGGAGTTTATGGAAAAAATCCGGGATATCGGTGGAGTGGAAGATGTTACATTGATTCAGTATAATGGAGAATATCATGGCTAAAAGTCAGAAACGATATCTGGTTCTGTTGGGTTTTGGACTTTTAGTTATTATAGCAGCAGGAGTATGGATGGTATTTGGAAGAAAAACTCAGATATATGAAAAAACAGAAGAAATTTTTGGAAATCCATTAATGGGATATGCACCTTGTGCCTGGGAAGAAACAATAGGAGAGGATATATCTTTACTGTATATGGATATTACCTGGGCTGAACTGGAACCGGCGGAAGGAAAATATGACTGGGAGAAAATCGAAAGAGAAAATCAGACTGACAGATGGAGAGAAGAAGGGAAACACCTGGTACTGAGGTTTGTGTGTGATATTCCCGGGGAGGAAAAGCATATGGACATTCCACAATGGCTATATGACAAAACTGATCATGCGGGAACCTGGTATGATATGGAGTATGGAAAGGGATATGCTCCTGATTATAATAATGAACAGATGATACAATATCACAAAAGGGCAGTTAATGCACTTGGAGAGCATTTTGGCAGAGATGGACTGGTCAGTTATATCGAACTTGGAAGTCTGGGGCACTGGGGAGAATGGCATGTAAATATTTCCGCAGGAATACAGAGTCTGCCGGAAGAATCTGTAAGAGAACGTTATATGATTCCATGGACAGAGGCCTTCCCTGATTCCATGATACTGATGAGAAGACCTTTTAGTGAGGGAGAACATTATGGAACAGGTCTCTACAACGATATGACCGGACAGCCAGAGAGCACAGAGGAATGGTTTCGCTGGATTAATGAAGGCGGTGAGTTTGACCAGACTCATGAGAAAAAAGGGTTATCCGCAATGAAAGATTTCTGGAAAAAGTTTCCTTCCGGAGGTGAGTTTACAAGTTCAATTACAATGAAAGATTTGCTTGACACAAATCTGGATCAGACAATAAATCTGATAAAGAAAGCACATACTACTTTTCTTGGACCGAAAATAGCGGATAAAACTTATGAAAATGGTTATAGGAAAGTTTTAGGAAGCATGGGATATCGTTTGTGGATTTCGCAAGCAAGCCTTATTCAGATGCCGGGTTATGTCAGCCTGAATCTTAAATGGAAGAATGATGGAGTTGCACCATTTTATGAAGACTGGCCTGTATGGGTTCTGGTAGAAGATGAGGATGGAAATAGTCTTGAAAAAGAAGCGGTTGACATTTCGTTAAAATCACTTCTGCCGGAAGAAACTTTACAGACAAAAACAAGAATGCAGGTAAAAAAGCTGATCTCACTGGCCGGAAAGAAATATAAGATCAGTATAGGTATTGAAGATCCGATGACTGGGAAATTAGCTGTTCGATTTTCAATGAAAGGAACTTATAATGAAGGGAAAAATTATCTTTTTCAGTAAACTGAAAGAGTTACGTTTTGATATTTAGAAACTAAAATTACCTTATTTAATTACTATAAATGAGCAAATTTGAAAAAATGCACAAAATTATCCTGCTAATTTCATAAATGCTTCAAAATCATCACTTGCTTTTGCACATAGGAATAGATACTGATACTTTTCCTGATGAACGGCACTACAGATTCGATGATATCCATCTTGAAAAGACCGATATCCGCCAGTTCCTGTGACACAAATATAATGTGTCAGTGACATCAACAGCCAGTACCTCTGTATTCCCTTTGAGGAGCGTATCTGGTATGTATCCAGGGCCAGATGGTTTTTGCATTGCCTGAAAAATATCTCAATCGGCCATCGACAAACATAACAGGAAAGGATCTCCTGTGTAGATAAGGATACATTTGTGCTAATGAAAGCACGTAGTGCTTTAGGATTACCAAATGCTTTTTCAGGATAGCTTAAAAGAACAACTGCATTTTCTATGCCGCTGAGGTTTCCCTCATACCGGTACACATAATAGTTGCGTTTTTTGACTGTGACGAGGTCAAATCCTTTATGTGTTGTGGATCGTTCAGCAGCCAGTTCACTGAGTTTCTTTTTCATTCCTGATGGATACAGCAGACGGTTTGTTTTCAAAGCACCAATGGTATGGAACCCTTTCTGTACAAAAGTATTGATTATTTTTTCAGAAACATACCAGCAGTCACAAAGGAAATAAGACATTACTGGTGGAACAGGCAGTTCCTTTGCAATATTTTGTACAATATCAATCTTGGAAATTGATTTATTGTACATTACAAAAGCATAGTTCAGGACAATGCCGTTACAGGAAAGCATAACAGCTACTGCCTGATGTCCGTAGTCTTGTTTCCCCTTTAAATGGGATTGGTGAAAGTACGCATCTTCAATCGGATGCAGAGCCTGTGACGAAGGCTTTGTCTTTGAAGCTATCGTATCGTCTACAATGCAGAAAACAGGCTTTCCGGTGCGTGCTGCTTCTGAATAAATAATCTCTATAACAGAACGTTTTAACGTATCTAAAAGTAGAGAATCATCCCATTTCCCTGAATTAAGGAAATGTGCAATCGTAGTTCTGTGACAGGAACTGTTTTTAGCAAAATCCGTGGTTTTTCCATGATATCCTGAAATGAAAATGCTGATCAGGATACTTATAAGGTGGTTTATCACCCGGTTCGAATAAAATTTGCATAAATTTAATTTCTTAAGCTGGTTGTATATGAATGCGGAATGATGTATAGTATTTGCGAGAGACACCTTCTTTCGTAAATGTTGCAAATGTTTGTTTAGGCACTTTCATTATACAACACACGGAATCGAGGTATCTTTCTTTTATGCAAAATCACGAACTTGCTCATTTATAGTAGTAAAAATATTTTAGCATAAACAAAGAAATGCCACAAGAGAAGGTAGTGCTGCAAAGAGACCCTTATTATGGAATAGATACTGGAATCTGAATATTCAAGACCATAGTAAAAGTGAATAAAAAAACATATAAATATTAGATGTAAATTATTGACGTTAACCAAATGGAATTATATAATAAAAATATAATGAAGTTGGGGAAAAGCCTTAGCGCGGAGTAAAAATAGTTTTTGACTTTTAGCCCCTGATATCATATTATAAAAATAATGCATGTTTCCAGTAATATGGAATTAAAAGGGAAACCGGTGCAAGTCCGGTACGGTCCCGCCACTGTAAAAGGGAGCTTTTTATCATATATGTCACTGCTTAAGAGGCGGGAAGACGATAAAATGCGATGAACTTAAGTCAGGAGACCTGCTTGCATTAAAAAAGGTTATTTCTTACGGTGTATAAGAAAGGCTTTATTTTTATACCTAAAATACATTTTAAGAAAAAGATCTTTTTTATTTCAGGAAAGGATGTGAGAAAAGAAAACTTGAATTTTTATACAAATACGACAGAAAGGTAAAAAAGGAATGAAAAAGATAATAAGTTTTATATTGACAATGATTATGCTGCTTACCTGCACCAGTATTTCAGTTATGGCAGCTGACACTCAGAGTGATACAACAAATCAGGACGGAAAAATGACAATAGGAGTGTCCGTATATAATCTGAATGATGCAGAAGTAAGAGCATTTAGAAATTATTTTGAAAATTATGTCGGCATGGCTTTTGATGTCGAGTTTTTATATTCTTCCAGTATAAGTACAGCAGAAGAAGAAATCAGCTTTATCAACGAGCTTCATGAAAGAAATGTAAAGGGAATTATTTCTTTCCTTTCCTCAGATCTTGAAGAAGTTCTTCCGGTATGTGAAGAATATGGTATGTATTATGTACGTGGCTCAGGAACGATCAGTGATGAAATGTATGAGAAAGTAAAGGATAATCCTTATTTTCTGGGAACAATAGGAACATCTGTTGAAACAGAAATGGATGCGGCTGCCAATATGGCGGAGTATTTTGTTTCAGAGGATCAGAATAACCAGAATCATTACATAATAGCATGTGGAGGATCTGCTATCGGTAATGAGATGCATCGTCTGAGAACGATTGGTATTCTGAATAAGCTTCAGGAAGCATATGGCCTGTCATATGAGAAGTCTGTAGAAGAACTGGTGAATACGCAGGATACTGAAGAAATTGAAACAGGCAGTGACATTAAGATTACTCTGGTTCCGGGGTATCCAAAAGATCACCTGGATGAAAAGCTGGCTGATTCGCTGAATACAGGAGAGTATAATGTTATTCTGAGTGTAGTGAGCGCAAGTGATTTTATCAAGATAATTGATGCTTATGAAGAAGAGAACAGTACAGATGTATTGTTGGGTTCCATTGACTGTTTTACAGAAGATACATACGAAATGTTTAATAAAAAGGGATATAACGGCAAGGAAAGAATCGACTATCTTGTAGGAAAATACGGTGCTATCGTTGCACCATCATTTGTTGCCATGAAAAATGCTCTGGAAGGCTTTGCAGAAGATTACCGTGAAGATGGAAGTGCTTTCCGGCTGCAGCAGTCATTCTGGACAGCGGATTCAGTAGATGAGTTTAATAAGCAGTATGCGTTATCTATTGGAATGTATGATAATACATATAGTGTAGAGGACATGATGGAAGTTCTGAAATCCTATACACCGGAAACAAATTTTGAGAAATTCCGGAAATTTACGGAAAAATAGATAGAAAATAAGAGTCTAAAATAATTGACGTATACATGATGGTATGTTATGATAAATGAGTATTCATACGGTCATTTAATGATTTTAGAGATAAGTTCAGACCAGCAGAAGCGTCCTGCTGGTCTGATTAAAAGGGAAACCGGTGTAAATCCGGTACGATCCCGTCACTGTGATAGTTGGTTTTCAGCTGAATGCCACTGGAAGATATTTTTCTGGGAAGGTGCTGAAAATGGGTAAGCTTAAGTCAGGAGACCTGCTTATTTCTGGTAAAAGAGATTCTTGCGGACGACGAGAAATCCTGATTAAGAGTTACAACTTCATGTGTTGCATATATATGTTTGATTCTTTAATGGTAAGATTTCGTGACGGATGTGGGAGCATCTGTCTTTTTTTTCGTTCAAAATCACAGGAATGGACAGTATGAGAAGGAAGAAAAACAACGAAGAAACAAAAAAAGAAAGGAAGTAAAGGATGAAAAAAACAAAAAGAGAATTACTTGTGTTAGCAGCGGCAACAACAGTTGCATTATTAATGGGAGTTACTGTACAGGCGAAGGGTGATGAGAAGGTTTTAAACTTCGGATGTCAGATGTACACAGATGGATGTGTAAACAGTGCAAATGATGAAAACAGTGGATGGAATGCTATGAGATATGGTATTGCTGAAGCATTATTTAAATTCGATGACAATATGGAAGTTATCCCGTGGCTTGCTGAGAGTTATGAAGTAAATGACGAGCATACAGAATGGACGATCAAGCTGAAAGACGGAATTAAATTCTCTGACGGATGTGATTTAACTCCGACAAAGGTAAAAGAGTATTTTGATCACATGAAAGAGGTAGGACCTTCCGGATCTGCCAAACCGGAGAAATATCTGGAATTTGAAGCAGAAGTTACTGTAGATGATGATGCAAATACTATTAACATCAAAACAAGCAAACCATATGCAAACCTTGTAGGACAGCTCTGCCACCCAACTATGGGAATCACAGATGTAGAACATATTGAAAACTACGATAATGGAATTATTGGAACAGGTCCATACAAGATTGAAGAATTCAATGGTGTAGGTGTTGGTTATACATTAGCTGCAAATGAGTATTATCGTGAAGATGTTCCATACGATAAGATCAATCTGCTGTTCATGGGAGATAACTCCGCAAAAACAATGGCTCTCCAGAGTGGTCAGGTAGACTTGGTTGAGAATATCACAAATGTAGCAGATATTCAGGATTTCCAGGACAGTGATGACTTTACTGTTGATATTGCATCCGGTGTACGCTGCGGATTTGCATGGATGAACTTTGATGGTGTTCTTGGAAACAAAACACTTCGTCAGGCAATCCTGATGGCAATTGACTATGATACAATCTGTAATTCCAGAACAATCGGTGGACTTTATACACCAGGATTTTCCGTACTGCCATCTACTCTGAACTATGATTACGACAAACTTGAGAATCCATATACCTATGATCCGGAAAAAGCAAAACAGATTCTGGATGATGCAGGAATCGTTGACACAGATGGAGATGGAATCCGTGAACTGGATGGCCAGAATATCAACCTTAGATATATTTCTTATGAAAACCGTCTTCTGAATGACTTTGCAGATGCTCACGCACAGTATCTTGCAGAAATCGGCATCGGTGTTGTTCCTGAATACGGAAGCTCAGATGATCAGTGGAGTAAACTTGCAGCACTGGATTATGACTTTAATAACAATAACTGGATCACTGTTGGTACCGGAGATCCTCTGGCATATATGGCTAACTGGGCAACTGATACCAGCTACTGCGCATACTCCAACCCGGACTATGATAAGTTATATGAAGAATTAAAAGGTGAAATGGATCCGGAAAAGAGAAAAGATCTGATCTTCCAGATGCAGCAGATCCTGGTAGATGATGCAGCGGTTCTGATTGATGGATACTACAACTCATCTATGATCTACAGTAAGAAAGTTGGTTCTGCACATATCCATACAGCAGATTACTACTGGCTGTCAACAGAAATTACTCCTGCAGAATAAGAAAAGTCTGCGAATTGTGAAGTTACTGAATAGTTACAAACAGAAATAAAAAGAGGTGTCTTTTTTGAGTAAAAAGCAAATAATCAAGCGTTTATTACAGATTGTGATCGTATTGATCGGTATCAGCTTTATTACATTTGCACTGACCTTTATGTCACCAGGTGACCCTGTACGAAACATGTACACGGCAACCGGTGTAATGCCTACTGAAGAAATGGTTCAGGAGACACGCGAGGAACTTGGTCTGAATGATCCGTTTCTGGTGCAGTATACCAGATGGCTTAAGAACTGTCTGAAAGGTGACTTTGGCAAATCATACAGCTTAAATAAACCAGTTACAGAACTTCTTGCAGCCAGATTATGGCCGACTTTGAAACTTACATTAATGGCCATGATCCTTATGCTGGTTATTTCTGTACCTTTAGGTATGTTGTCTGCCATATATAAAGATAAATGGATCGATTATCTCGTCCGGGGAATTACATTCCTCGGATGTGCGATGCCTAACTTCTGGGTTGGACTTCTGTTAATGCTGGCATTCTGTGTTTATATCAATGCATTTCCGGTTATCAGTTCTGCGGGAGACTTTAAGAGTCTGTTTCTTCCGGCTTTGACACTTGCGATTGCAATGTCTTCCAAATATACCAGACAGGTAAGAACAGCGGTGCTGGATGAACTGAGTCAGGATTATGTGATCGGTGCACAGGCAAGAGGAGTAAAGAAATCAAAGATTATCTGGGGCAATGTATTTCCAAATTCATTGCTTCCGCTGATCACAATGTTTGGTCTTTCCATAGGATCACTTCTTGGAGGAACCAGTGTTGTAGAAGTAATCTTCTCTTATCCGGGTCTTGGAAACCTTGCAGTTTCAGCAATCACATCCAGTGATTACAATCTGATCCAGGGATATGTATTATGGCTTGCCCTGATTTATATGGTCATTAACCTGATCGTTGATGCATCTTATGTTTATATTGATCCACGTATGCGTTTAAAGGAGTAGAATCATGAAAAAGAAAAACAGATTTTTAGCAAATAAAACTTTTGTCGTGTTTTCTATTCTTGCAGTCTGTATTATTCTGACAGCAGTATTTGCACCGGTGGTAACCAGAGGGGTTGACCCGTTAAAAGGTTCTCTGGTAGATGCACTGCTTCCGCCATGCAAGGAACATATTTTTGGAACCGACAAAATGGGCAGGGATATTTTTTCAAGAGTTATTTATGGAGCACGTGCATCTCTGTCAGCAACCTTTGGTGTTGTTGCCCTGATCTTTCTGGTGGGAACTGTTACCGGAGTCCTTGCAGGATATTTCGGAGGTGTCATTGATGCTGTTATTATGCGAATTGCAGATATGATGCTTGCTTTCCCAGGACTGGTACTTGCTCTTGCTGTTGCAGGTATTATGGGCGCAAGTATCAAAAATGCGATCATCGCTATTGTAGTAGTAAGCTGGACCAAATATGCGCGTCTGGCACGAAGCCTAGTTATGAAGATCCGTGACAGGGATTATGTATCAGCAGCGATCGTTACCGGTTCCAAAACACCGTATATGCTGTTTCGATATATGCTTCCAAATGCACTTCCTACACTGATCATTACTGCTGCCACAGATATAGGTTCCATGATGCTGGAACTGGCAGCAATGTCCTTCCTGGGATTTGGCGCGAAGCCGCCGGCACCGGAATGGGGTTATATGCTGAATGAAGGAAGAGCGTGTATGCAGTCCGCTCCGTGGCTGATGATCTTCCCGGGTCTTGCTATTTTTGTAGTAGTTGTTGTATTTAATATGCTTGGGGATTCCATCCGTGATATCCTCGATCCAAGAAATGAGTAGGAGGAATAAACATGCTGAAATTAGATAATGTGACAATCTCCTACAAAAATGTTCCAACTGTTCAGAACTTTAATCTGGATATGAAAGAGGGACAGATCGTTTCTCTGGTAGGAGAATCCGGAAGTGGAAAAACCACTGTTATCCGTGCTGTTCTGGGACTTCTTGCAGGTGGCGGTAAGGTCACAGAAGGAAGTATTACGTTTGAAGGAGAAGACCTTTTATCCTATACACCGGAACAGTGGAGAAAACTTCGTGGTTCTGATATTTCCATGATTTTTCAGGACAGTGGTGCAATGATGAATCCGACACGTAAAGTCGGAAAGGTATTTACAGAATATATTCTTACTCATGAGAACATTTCCAAGAAAGAGGCATGGAGTAAGGGAATCGCAATGCTGGAGCGAATGAGACTTCCGTCTCCGGATAATATTATGGAATCTTATCCTTTCCAGTTATCCGGTGGTATGAGACAGCGAGTTGGTATTGCGATGGGAATGACTTATCAGCCGAAGCTTCTTCTTGCAGATGAACCGACTTCTGCACTGGATGTAACAACACAGGCGCAGATCGTACGTCAGATGATGAAGCTCAGAGATGATTACCATACAGGCATTATTGTAGTAACCCATAATCTGGGTGTAGCTGCCTACATGTCAGATTATATTGTTGTAATGAAGAACGGAAGAATGGAAGACCAGGGAACAAGAGAGTATATTCTGAAAGAATCAAAGAACGAATATACCAGAAAACTTCTGGAAGCAGTTCCATCCCGGGGAGGTGAACGATATGTCTGAAAAAAGAGAAGTCATACTGGAAGCGAAACATGTAACCAGAAGATTTGCGGCATCACATGGACGTACTCTGCTGGCGAACAATGACATCAATCTGAAAATGTACAAAGGCGAAACACTGGGTCTTGTAGGAGAATCCGGATGTGGTAAGAGTACATTTATGAGATTTCTGGTTTCTCTTGATACACCTTCAGAGGGTGAGATTCTGTACCGCGGTACAGATATCACGAAATTAAAGGGAGAAGAACTGAGAAATAACCGTCAGAACATTCAGATGGTATTTCAGGACCCGACCTTATCTTTTAATCCGAAAATGAACATTCGTGATATTGTGTGCGAACCTTTGATGAATTTCAAAAAGATTAAGAAATCTGAGAAGGATGCTGTCTGCAGAAAACTTCTTGAGATGGTAGAATTACCGGGAGATTTTGCGGATCGTTATCCTCACAATATGAGTGGTGGACAGCGTCAGCGTGTTGCAATCGCGAGAGCACTGGCACTGGAACCGGAAATCGTTGTTCTGGATGAAGCAACTTCCGCTCTTGATGTTTCTGTTCAGAAAACAGTAATTGAACTGATCACGAAGCTTCAGAGAGAAAAGAACATCACATTTGGTTTTATCTGTCATGATATTGCACTGGTTCAGTTAGTGGCACATCAGGTAGCCGTTATGTATCTTGGAAACCTCGTAGAGGTTCTTCCGGGAAAAGATCTTGATATGAAAGCAATGCATCCATATACAAGAGCACTGATGGGTGCAGTATTTGATATTAATATGGACTTTTCCAAACCAATCGAGAGTATTGAAAGTGAGGCTCCGAGCCCACTGGATCTTCCACAGGGATGCCCGTTTCAGGGAAGATGTGAGCATTGTATGGATATCTGCAAAAAAGAGAATCCAAAACTTGTGGAAGTGGAAGATGGACACAGTGTTGCCTGCCATTTGTTCCAAAAGGGCAGTAAATAATGAAAAAAGATAGTCTGATCTCTGAAAATATAGGAAAAGCATTATTACTTTTTGTACTTCCACTGATTGCGGGAAGTCTGATCCAGCAGTTGTATACAACAGTTGATGCGGTTATCGTCGGACAGTTTACGGGAAAAGTCGGACTTGCTGCAATTGATTCTGTACATACACTTTTTAAGTTTCCGATTAACTTTATGAATGGTCTTGCAACTGGTGCGACGATTATGATCTCCAGATATTTTGGAGCAAAAGATAAAGAAGGACTGCATTGCGCAGTGCGGACAGCTCTTTTGCTTGCCGGTATTCTGGGAATTATCTGTGCAGCAGCCGGTGCTGTTTTTTCTCCATGGCTGCTTGATATCATGTCTGTTCCGGAAGAAGTTCGTGCAGGATCACTAATCTACTGCCGCATTTATTTTGGCGGAATATGGGCAATGATCCTTTATAACATGATGGCAGGAGTCCTGCGAGCGTTTGGAGATTCTAAAAAGCCATTATATGTACTGGTCGTATGCAGTGTGGTTAATATTGTTGTAGACCTCATACTGGTAGGACTTATGCATACTGGTGTTGGAGGAGCGGCAGCAGCTACTGTACTTTCTCAGATTGTAAGTGTTGTACTTACCGCATATTTTCTTGTGAAATCTGATTTCCTGGAAGAAAAGATAGGAATCAGAACTATGAAAATCTGCAAAGAGCATATGGGGATGATGGTAAAAAAAGGTTTCCCGTTAGCTCTTCAATCTATGTTGTTTCCAATTGCCAATTCTATTGTTCAGGCAAGTGTCAACACAATGGGAACTGACAGTATTGCGGCATGGGGAATTTGTGATAAACTGGATTTACTGATCTGGCTGATCGCGGATTCTATGGTACCTGTACTGACGACATATACCGCACAGAATCTCGGTGCCGGTAAGACGAAGAGAGTAAAGAAAGGAGCACTGATCGGTACTGGGTTATCTGTAATCGCAGTAGGAATTATCAGTCTTGTTCTTTACTTCGGTTCAGGACTGATTGGACCGTTGTTTATTGATCAGAAAGACGTTCCGACACTGATCCCGCTGGTTGTAAGATATATGCAGATGATGGCACCTTTTTTTGTATTTTATGCAGTTGCAGAGGCGCTTTCAGGAGCCTGCTGTGGTCTGGGTGAAACGCTGGTACCGATGATTACTACATTACTTACAATTTGCCTGTTTCGAGTAGTATGCATTTTGCTTGTTTTACCGTCATTTAAAACAATGGAATGTATTGTATGGATCTATATTGGATCATGGGTTGTGTCCGGTGTTGCTTTTGCTGTTTTATATCTGGCAAAAGTCAGGAAACTCTACCATAAGAAAATTAAATAAAAAGATTGCAATCATTTTGTAAATGATAGATGACACAGAGGATATGGCAGGAAGAATGATCAGGCGGTATCCTCTGTTTTTATATATTTGCTATTTTTCTAACATTAAGCTATTGACAGAGGACGAAAATCTGTTATAATAAAATAAACAAATGAACAAGTGCTCATATGATAATGTGAAAAAATATTCATGAGCCAGAAAGGAAAAAATACTATGAAAAAGACTTACAAAATTGACGTAGACTGCGCAAACTGTGCAAATAAAATGGAGGAAGCTGCTAAGAATACAGCAGGTGTTAAGGATGCAACTGTAAACTTCATGATGCTGAAAATGATCGTTGAATTTGAAGACGGACAGGATCCGAAAGCAGTTATGAAAGATGTTCTGGCAAACTGCAAGAAAGTAGAAGACGACTGCGAAATCTATCTTTAATTCAGGAACGATTTCTGTTGATAATATATTTACGGGAATTGTCGTAAATTAGCAGAGAGGGACTGCGGCACAGAGATATATCAGGCGGTTATGGTTATCCACTGATATATATTCTGGCGGCGGTCCTGTTTTATAAGAAGTGAGGTATTAAGATGAATAAGAAGCAAAAAAAGATGCTGATCAGAATCATCGTAGCGGCGGTATTGATCGTGCTTTTTTCTAAATTGCCGATAGATGGATATGTCAGATTTGGACTGTTTATGATTCCATATCTGGTAATTGGCTATGATATTCTTCAGAAAGCATTTAAAGGTATCAGAAATAAACAGGTATTTGATGAGAATTTCCTGATGGCAGTAGCTACTGTGGGAGCAATCCTGCTTGGAGATTATTCCGAAGGTGTTGCGGTTATGTTGTTCTACCAGATCGGAGAACTTTTCCAGAGTTATGCAGTAGGAAAGAGCAGACGTAACATCAGTGAACTGATGGATATCCGTCCGGATTATGCCAATATTGAAGTAGATGGAAAACTTGAACAGGTAGACCCGGATGAAGTTGAAATTGGTACTGTAATTGTTGTACAGCCAGGAGAAAAAGTTCCGATTGATGGTGTGATCATTGATGGTGTTTCTATTTTAAATACCAGTGCTCTGACCGGAGAAAGCCTTCCAAGAGATGCAAAAGCCGGGGATGAAGTAATCAGCGGATGTATCAATATGACAGGTGTTCTGAAAATCCGTACGATCAGAGAATTCGGAGAATCTACCGTATCCAAGATTCTGGAACTTGTGGAGAATTCCAGTTCCAGAAAATCAAAATCAGAGAATTTTATTTCAAAGTTTGCCAAATATTATACTCCGGTTGTATGCTACGGAGCACTTGCACTTGCTTTTATTCCTCCGATCGTACTTTTGATCATGGGAAAACCGGCTATGTGGGGTGATTGGATTTACCGAGCACTTACTTTCCTGGTAATCAGCTGTCCATGCGCACTGGTGATCAGTATTCCTTTAAGCTTCTTTGCAGGAATCGGTGGAGCAAGTAATCAGGGCGTTCTGGTTAAAGGTTCCAACTATCTGGAAACACTTGCACAGACCAGCTATGTAGTATTTGATAAAACTGGTACAATGACACAGGGTGTTTTTGAAGTAAGCGGAGTTCATCATAATGAGATTTCAGATGAAAAACTGCTGGAATATGCAGCTCTTGCAGAATGTTCTTCTTCCCACCCGATCAGTAAGAGTCTTCAGAAAGCATATGGAAAACCAATTGACAGAAACAGAGTCACAGATATTGAGGAAATCAGCGGTAACGGTGTGACTGCAAAAGTGGATGGTATATCTGTAGCAGCAGGAAATGCGAAATTAATGAAACGTCTTGGAATTTCCTATCAGGAATGTCATCATGTGGGTACAGTAATTCATATGGCTGTAGATGGAAAATATGAAGGTCATATTCTTATTTCTGATATTCTGAAACCTCATGCAAAAGAAGCAATTGCAGAATTGAAGAAAGCAGGCATTAAGAAAACAGTTATGCTTACCGGCGATTCTAAACGTGTTGCAGACCAGGTAGCAAAAGAACTGGGAATTGGGGAAGTTTACAGTGAACTTCTTCCGGCAGATAAAGTAAGTAAAGTAGAAGAATTACTTCATCAGAAATCCGAAAAAGAGAAGCTTGCATTTGTGGGTGACGGTATCAATGATGCGCCGGTACTGTCCAGAGCAGATATTGGTATTGCTATGGGTGCACTGGGTTCTGATGCAGCGATTGAAGCAGCAGATATCGTACTGATGGATGATGATCCGCTGAAAATTTCCAAAGCGATTAAGATTGCAAGAAAGTGTATTCATATTGTATATGAGAATATTTATTTTGCAATTGGCATTAAGATTTTGTGTCTGATACTTGGTGCGCTGGGAATTGCCAATATGTGGATGGCTATTTTTGCAGATGTAGGTGTTATGATCATTGCGGTATTAAACGCAATCCGTACTTTATTTGTAAAAAACCTGTAACTGTGAAGGTACTGAACAGTTACAAAAATTTATAGAATAACAGACAGTTGCAGACAGGAAGGAAAATGGTGAAAGCGTGGAAAAACATAAAGACGAGGCTTGTGACTATTATGAAATTCATGAAGATTCAATGGAAATTATAAATAAAACAATGCCAGAAGAGACGGAACTTGAGGATTTGGCAGATTTGTTTAAGATTTTCGGAGATTCTACAAGAATCCGTATTCTGTTTGTGCTTTTCGAAACAGAGGTATGTGTATGCGACCTTGCGAAAGCACTGAATATGACACAGTCTGCAATTTCCCATCAGCTTAGAATCCTGAAGCAAAACAAACTGGTGAAGAACCGACGAGAGGGAAAGTCCATTTTTTATTCTCTGGCAGATGATCATGTGCGGACGATTATCAATCAGGGAAGAGAGCATATAGAAGAAAATTAATCCGATGTGAACGTATGGTAAAAGTAAAAAGCAGGGAGTTGATATTTCAAGTATTGGCTCCCTGTTTGAAAATATAAAAGTTTTATAGAACTAACTATTGAAAGTGGAATTTACAGAATGAAATAAGAGCCTGCCAGTGGATGATAAGATCTGGCAGAGATGGAATGAGTGGAAGGAGAAGATTTGATGCGAACATTACGAGTAGCAGACCTGGAAGCAAAACCGGGTGAGAAAGTATCAGGATTTGTGCACATCATCGGGGCAGAATTCGGAATTCCGGTAACACTGATCTGTGGAGAAAAAGAGGGGGAGACTGTTCTGATCTCCGGTGGGGTACATAATGCAGAATATGTAGGAATTCAGGCAGCTATGCAGCTTGCAGATGAGCTGGATCCGAAGAAGATCGCAGGAAATATCATAGTGATCCGTCTGATGAACCGAACTGGATTCGAACACCGTACCATGAGTCTTACTTATGAGGATGGAAAAAACCTGAACAGAGTTTTCCCTGGAAATCCGAATGGTACACTTAGTGACAGGATCGCTTATACTGTTGTGACAGAATTTTTCCCGAAGGCAGATTACTATGTGGATCTGCACTGCGGTGATGGATTTGAGGGACTGGTATCTTATGTATACTGTACAGGGGCAGCAGCTCCGGAAGTAGCTGCAAAGAGCCGTGAGATGGCGGAGATCGCACATGTAGATTATCTGGTAACTTCCATGTATGGAACAGGCGGAGCTTACAACTATGCCGGAAGCATGGGAATCCCAAGTATCCTGCTGGAACGTGGACACAGTTCCCGCTGGTGCGAAGATCTGGTAGCGGAGGATGTTCATGATGTGAAGAATATCCTCAGACATCTGAGAATCCTTCGCGGGAAGTCCCATATTCATGGCAAACCACCGATAGAAGTAAGTCCTGTGATCTATGAAGATGCCCCGGTATCAGGCTGCTGGTATCCGGCGAAACAGCCCGGTGAGACCTTTAAAGAAGGCGAAGTACTGGGAAGAATCTGCGATTATTTTGGACGTGAACTGTTTGTATACAGAGCCAAAATGGGTGGTATTATTCTTTATCAGACCATCAGTCTGTGCATTATGAAGGATACGCCGATGGTTTCTTATGGTACCTGGGATGAGGATACACAGGGTAAGATTGAAGTAGGATGTGAAGTGTGCGGAAATGAGAAACATAAGCATGGACACCATCATCATAAATCAGAGGAAAAACATCATAAACGGCATGAACATCATAAGCATCATGAGGATAAATAAATACTTAAGTAAGACAGAAATGGGTTCGACCAACTCAAGTGAACAGCAAAGCAAATGAGCTTATCGGTTCGACATAAATATAAAAACAGGGTATAAAAATACGGCTGACTATATCCGGGTTAAATGCGGATATAGTGCAGCCGTATTTTATACTATAGCAAGCCTCTTAATCAATATGCATTATTTATGAGGCTTGCTATAATCTTCGTGAAACAGAATCTGTGTAAAGAATCTTACATCTGAGTCATCTGCCCAGCAGACCATACCTACTGCATCAGCCATTTTCTGTGCATCTACACTGTAGGCGGACATACAGGAACAATTCTTATACGGTCCTGCGCTCATGATCAGGATATCTTCTTTTCCCGCTTCCTGCATCTGTCTGGCAAGCTGTTCTGTAAGAATATTCTGTGCATGCTTCGCCTGCTTGAAAAGTACCGGATCCATGATCGGATCCTTCAGAACAGTCTGGAGAACCAGTGCCTTTTCATATTTCAATGCTTTTGCCTGCATTTCTTCTACAGTACCGCAGGCAGGCGGACATGCAGGAACCAGGTTATAATTTCCACAGAGATTGTCCTCGCAGAACTGTCTGTATTCCGGTACAAATACCAGATCCTTTGTATCCATGATCGCCGCATCTGCGAAACCCATGGAAAGTGCTTCTTTTATTAAATCCATAAGAATGACTCCCTTCTTAAAGCGGATTATTTTGGCTTGAACATATCAAGGTGAATTATAACATTTTGAAATAAATAAAATCAAGTTTTGTCGAGAACTTCTGATGAGGGAAACTTGATGTAACAAAAAACTTATGTTAACATATAGATATGCAAATTGGGGGATATTAATAAGAGGAAGTGATTATATGCCGGAAAATATCAGAAACATCATATATAGATTTTCTCAGGAGTTAAGACGTATTTTGGGCGATAAATTGACAAAGATTATCGTATATGGATCATATGCGAGAGGAGATTTTCGAGAAAATTCTGATATAGATATTATGATTTTGGTGAAAATGTCTGATGAAGAAATTCGATTAGTGAAGAATGATATTTATGATCTTGCATTTGAGTTTGAAATAAATACAGGAATAGAGTTCTCTCCCATCATTAAAAATGAAGACCAGTATGAGTATTGGATTGATACGTTACCTTTTTACCGAAATGTGCGAGATGAGGGGGTAGTGATCGATGAATGACAAAAAAGAGGATTTATGTATATACCGTATTCGGAATGCGGTGGAGACATTGGGAGTGGCAGTATTATGCTTAGAAAGTCAACATTATAAAGATTCAATAAATCGTAGTTATTATGCTGCTTTTTATGCAATAAAAGCAGTATTAGCTTTAGAAGAGATTGATTTTAAGCGTCATAAGGATGCGGTTGCGTATTTTAATAAAACTTATATAGCAAAAGAGATTTTTCCAAGAGAAATGGGAAAGAGGTTGGGAAGACTAAAGCAGGAGAGAGAAAATAGTGATTATGATGATTTTTACGTTGCATCTTTAAAAGATGCATCAGATCAATATAAGTCAGCGAAGCTTATTATTGAAAAGATAGAAGAATATCTGTCAGAGAAAGGTATTCAATATTAACTTGTCGACACACTAGAGAAATGAATTAGCGAGAGGAAATCTTATGAAGCTGACGGCAGAAAACAGCAAGGGTGAAAAAATGAAATACCGTCTTGCGCGGTCGATGAAGGAATGTATGAAAACGATGTCTGTAGATAACATCACAGTAAAACAGATCACAGAGAATTGTGGTGTTACGAGGCAGACTTTCTATCGGAATTTTATGGACAAATTTGACCTTATCAACTGGTATTTCGATAAGCTTCTGGCGAAATCCTTTGAGCATATGGGAATGGGAAAAACTGTTTATGATGCTCTGGTAAAGAAGTTTACCTATATTCAGGAAGAGCATGTTTTCTTTGCAGCAGCATTTAAGTATGACAGTCAGAACAGTCTGCGCCAGCATGATTTTGAACTGATCCTGGACTTCTATGAGAATCTGATTCGTGAGAAAACAGGAAGGATTCCGGATGAGACCATACATTGCATTTTGGAAATGTACTGCCATAGTTCTATTTATATGACTGTAAAATGGGTACTGGGAGAGTTGGAATGTGCACCGGAGGGACTGGCGAAAATTTTAGTTGACGGGATGCCTGGAAAACTCTCGGAATTGTTTGAAAAGCTGGAAATATTGTCATAAATATAACAATATTAATGCATAATTTTGCACCCAGTTTTTCGGCATTATTGCACAAATATTGTGAGAAGGTTACATTTGAGCTAAAGTGTAACTTTCTTTTTTTATTTTATATTGTTAAGATAATAACAAAGATAAGTGATGCGGAAACTTACCTAATACTGAAGAATACCGAAAGGAATGGAAATCATTATGGCAAACAGAATTAACTTAAATCAGACATCTTATCACGGAGCAGGAGCGATCGAGGAAATCGCAAACGAAGCAAAAGCACATGGCTTTAAGAAAGCTTTCGTATGTTCTGACCCTGATCTTGTAAAATTCCATGTAACAAGCAAAGTTACAGACATTCTTGAGAAAAACGGACTTGCATATGAACTGTATTCAGACATCAAACCGAACCCGACAATCGAGAACGTACAGCATGGTGTTCAGGCATTTAAGAATTCAGGCGCAGATTATCTGATTGCAATCGGCGGCGGTTCTTCCATGGACACTTCCAAAGCAATCGGTATCATCATTGCAAACCCTGAATTTGAAGACGTAAGAAGTCTTGAAGGTACAGCTCCAACTAAGAAACCCTGTGTACCGATCATTGCAGTTCCGACAACAGCAGGTACAGCAGCAGAGGTAACTATCAATTACGTTATCACAGATGTAGAAAGAAAACGTAAATTTGTATGCGTTGACCCACATGACATGCCGATCATCGCAGTTATTGATCCTGAAATGATGTCCTCCATGCCAAAAGGATTGACAGCTTCTACAGGTATGGATGCCCTCACTCATGCAATCGAAGGATATACAACAAAAGCTGCGTGGGAAATGACAGATATGTTCCATTTAAAAGCAATCGAGCTGATCTCCAAATCTCTCCGCGGTGCTGTTGAAAACACAAAAGAAGGTCGTGAAGGAATGGCTCTTGGACAGTATATCGCTGGTATGGGATTCTCTAACGTAGGTCTTGGAATCGCTCATTCCATGGCTCATACACTTGGTGCTGTTTATGACACACCACACGGTGTTGCCTGCGCAATGATGCTTCCAATTGTTATGGAATACAATCAGGAATGCACAGGTGAGAAATATCGTGAGATTGCCAGAGCAATGGGCGTAAAAGGTGTAGATGAAATGTCTCAGGATGAATACAGAAAAGCAGCAATCGAAGCAGTTAAGAAACTTTCTGTTGATGTAGGAATCCCGACTAAACTGGAAGCAATCAAAGAAGAAGACCTTCAGTTCCTGGCAGAATCTGCACACGCAGACGCATGCGCACCAGGAAACCCGAAAGATGCAAGCGTAGAAGATTTGAAAGATCTGTTCCGTAAGATTATGTAATTAATAATGGTTATAAGATGAAATAAAAAAAGCACCGGCTGTAATGGAGTACTGTCACAGTCAGTGCTTTTTTATTTCCCATAAGTGTGCTGATGCTCTGAGTGTGGCGGGATTGTGCATGAGAAGCAGTGCCATATGTAAGTGTAAACGGACGAGAATTTTGTTTATAAAATGATTAGAATTGGGACACTGATTAAACACATTTCTTTTGTATGATGGAAACGTAATGGGGAAAAAATGGTTATTTTGCAGTACAAATGTGGAAAAAAGGTAAGTTCTGCAAAGAAGTACAGAATAAGAAATATGAAAGACAGAAGAATAACAGCAGAGGTTTTTACAGGAGAAATAATATGACAGATGAAGAATACTATGAATTTATACAACCATATGAAGATGCTAAACAGATGCTTCTCACACGTCTTGATGTGTTGAATCACAACCTGTACGGTGAAGCATCTGCAAGACCGATCCACAACATCCAATGCAGGATCAAGAAGAAACAGAGCATTGAAGAGAAATTACAGCGAAAGGGAAAAGAACCTACTGTGATGAATGCGAAGGATTATCTTCAGGATATTGCAGGTGTCAGAGTAATCTGCTATTTTGTAGATGATATCTATAATCTGACAGAACTTCTGAAGAGTCAGAGTGATTTGATCGTGATCAAAGAACGGGATTACATTGGAAACCCGAAGCCAAATGGATATAGAAGCTATCATGTGATCGTAGGAGTGCCGGTATACTGTCTGGATGGAATGGAATACTTCCCGGTGGAGATACAGTTTCGCACTATGTCCATGGATTTCTGGGCCAGTATGGAGCATAGGATTTCCTACAAAAAGGAACGCACAGATAAAGAACAGCTAAAAGAGGAATTAAGAGAATATGCGAATATGCTGGTAGAGATCGAGAGCCGTTTTGAGCAGTATAATGAGACGGATCATCAACAGGAAAAAAGAACAGCAGAAGTAAAACAGTCACTGTAAAAGGTGGCTGTTTTTGTGTCTTGTATTTTTTATAGTGGGATGTTAGTATAACATTGGTTTATAGTACTCTTATATTATTTTCTGACAGCACCTTCAGAAAATAATATAAAGGTAACTATTCAGCAGTTTATTATCCTGCTGAGGTACTGAACAGTTGTGATTCTGGAAATAAGAGAAGGAGAAGCGTGTGAAATATAATCAGAAGAAGAAAAAAGAAAACATAGAGATATTTCTGTTTATCATGGTGATGGCTGTTTTTGCTGCTGTTCTGGGAGTTATGTCACTGGGAGAAAAGATGCAGCCGGTGAACCAGATCAGGAAGATATCTTCTGGCTGGTACTATTATGACAACGGAAAAAGAACAGAAGTTACTCTTCCGGATACAATACAGGCAGAGAAAGGGGAAGAACTGATATTATATAATGACGGGATTACTGATCTGGATGCCGGTAAGGTAGTTACAACCAGAGGTGCACAGTATGATCTGAAAATCTGGCTGGGTGACCGTCCCATCTATGAATATCAGGATACAACCTTTGTAAGGAATACGCAGATGAAATCAAAACTGGAATGTGTAGGGGAAATCCCTACAGACATGCAGAATGAGCCGCTGAAGCTGGTTTATTCAAATCCACATCACGGAAAGTACGTTTTGACTTCTGTTTATATTGGAACCGGAAGTGCAGTCATTGCTTTACATTTACAGAATTCAGGAATAGTTATAGGTATTGCTTTGTGTTTTCTTGTTTTGAGCGTTATTTCTCTGTTGATTACAGTTTATCTGAAATACCGTCAGATGCCGGATGCCAGATTTCGCGATGTAGCATTGTTCCTTATGATATGTGCAGTCTGGCTGATTACAGATTCTTCTGCGATCCAGACCTATAGCAGTCATCCGGATATGCTTTGTACGATTTCTTTTTATATGTTTATGTTACATTCGGTACCGATGCTGCATTTTGCCCAGAAAATAGGTGGACTGAAAAAGGAACGCATTTTGGATGCAGGAATTGCTGTGTTTTATCTGAATGCATTTATTCAGGGACTTCTGGCCTATTTCGGGGTATTCACGTTTGCAGATATGCTGTTTGTAACACATGTTCTGCTGATAACGTGGGTACTGATCGTAGCGGTACTGCTCTGGAAAGAATATAGAAAGAAGCCGGATCGAAGTGTGCAGATCATATTGATCGCTTATATGATATTATTGTTCAGTGGACTTTTGTCACTGTCATTGTACTGGCTGTTTGAAATATCCTATTATGGAGCAATATTTGAGTTTGGAATACTGGTATTTCTGGTTATGATCATTGCAGATACTGTGATCAGTCTTGTTGGAAAGGTCCGTTACCGGACAGAAATGCAGGCATATGAACGACTGATGAAAGAGGACTGGATGACCGGAATGCAGAGCAGGGAACCTTTTGAAAATCTGCTGGCGGAAATTCCGAAAACCATGAATGAGCATAAGGATATCCTGCTGGTCTTTATGGATATTGATTATCTGCGCAGGATCAATAATGATTTTGGCAGAGCGGCAGGAGATGAGGTTATTGTGGCGGCTGCCAGATGCATTGAGAATGTTTTTGGAGCAATCGGAAAATGTTATCGCACAGGAGGAGATGAGTTTGCGGTAGTTGTGTTTGATCCGGAGGAAGACAGGAATGCATTGTCTGAGAAACTGGATAAAGAAATAAGGCGTTATAACAGAAACAGCAGATATCGTATGTCTATTTCAAGAGGTTTCAGTTCAATTCGGGATGACAGGGGAAAGCTGAAGACAACTGGTGAATGGAAGTATGAGGCAGATACGAATATGTATCAGAATAAAATGAAAGAGAGAAAGACACATGAATTATAATATAAACTTTCAGGTAGCGGCAGTTATTATTACAGCGTTACTCTTATATCATTTTCTGACGCAGAAGAAACTGCATAATGCAAATGTGAAAACATTTACATATATACTTGTCCTGAGCGGTTTATATATTTTGTCTGACCTGTTGGGTACGCTGACAATTATGAATTACACAGCGGAAGATGAAGGAACTGTCATGGGTATTCTGACAGGAATCTATTTGCTTGATATTCTGATTCCTTATATTTTGTATTCATGTATTCCTGATTCGCGTGAAAATGAGAAAAAGAGCGGTGCATTATCTGTGATCTGTGCCGGGATTACGGTGGCTATGATGATAGCTGTACTTGGAAACCTTGGAAGCGGGGGATTTTTCTGTTTTGACAGTAATGGCGTTTTTCAAAAAGGAACAGGGTACGTGTTTCTTTATCTCTATGCCCTGGTTTATATCGTTCTGATAATGCAGCGTATGATCAGAAGCAGAGAGGACTATACGCCGGAAAAGATGAGTATTGCAGGCGAATTTCTTGTGATCGAAGGCGTATGTATAGGAGTGGAACTGTACACAGGGTACATATTTCTGTCAGATTTTGGACTGGCACTTGGTCTCATATTTCTCTATCTTATGATGAACAATCCAGGTGATTATATAGACAGTACAACAGGAGCATTTGATAAAAGGTATTTTGATAACTGGATACAGGAGAAATTTACCAAAGGAATCGAGTTTCATGTGATTGCTGTAGAGCTGTTTATGCTGAAACAGATTAATAAGGTTTACGGAAGTAGTACAGGTGATCTGCTTCTGGTACAGATTGCAAGAGAACTGCAAAACATTACAGGTTCTGTACAGGTGTTCCGAACCACAGGAAACTGTTTTCTGATCATTACAGATTCATTGACAGAATATGAGAAAAAAAGACAGGAGATTGAGAACTATTTCAAAGAACCTTTTGAAACTGACGGGGAAAAAATCACTTTTCCGGCAATCATCTGCGGGATTATCAACGGTGAAAAGATGGAGAAGGAAGATGTACTGCTGGCATATATCGAGTATCTGATATCTTTGGTAAAACGTGCAGATGAAACGGTAGTGATCCAGTCAGATGACAGGATTCTGGAGGGCTTCCGTTATGAAAAAGAGGTGGAGCATTTCCTGAAAACAGCAGTGGATAAAGACCTGTTTGAAGTGTACTATCAGCCGGTATTCTGGACAAAGGAAGATCGTTATATTACTCTCGAAGCTTTGAGCAGGCTGAAGCATCCCTGTATGGGAATGATCCCGCCGGATGTGTTTATCAGTATTGCAGAAAGGCAGGGGCTCATCGCACAGATCGGACTGCTTCAGTTCAGAAGGGTGTGCCGTTTTATTAAAGAGAATGAATATATGATGAAACAGATTAAGAATGTAAAGTTCAATCTGTCACCTTCCGAACTGTTAAAACCGGGACACAGTCAGCTTCTGATCGATATAGTGAAGGAGTATGAGCTTTCACCGAAATATTTTCAGTTTGAGATTACTGAGACAGTGGCAACTGAATACAGTGAAAGTTTCTGCAAAGCTGTGGAGGATTTTACGAATGCGGGAATCGGATTATGTCTGGATGATTTTGGTTCAGGGTATGCAAATCTGAATGCAGTATTGAGACTTCCGTTTGATGTGGTGAAAATGGACAGATCGTTGTTAACAGGGATTACCTGTGATGAACAGGCTGCTGTTTTTTACCACAGTATTGTGACGGTTATGCAGAATATGGGTTATACAATTGTAGCAGAAGGAGCAGAAACAGAAGAAGAGGTGAGTCTGCTGAGAGAATGGGGCGTGGACATGGTCCAGGGATATTACTTCTCAAGACCACTTCCGGAGGTAGAGTTGCTGAGACTTTTCATGTTATAGGAAATTATTCCGTAATATACCTATAACATAAAAAGGTCCTCCGGACAGAATCGCACTGCGCCGGAGAGAAAGCAGGTGTTGTTCAATCAGATATAAATGATTGAACGACATCTGCTTTTTTAAATAATTTAAAAACAGAAATACAATACACTTATAAAGATGTTCTTGCATATTCTATGTGCTTCCTTTATAATGTAACGTATCATTGTTTTATCAAATTAAAGGGAAAGAGGATTAAAGAAATGAAAAAAGTTTGGGACAAATGGACCAGGATTGCTCTTGTAAAGAGAATCCTGGTTGGCCTGATTCTGGGTGCGATTCTGGGAATTGCTGTACCGCAGGCAACAGGAATCGCAATTCTGGGTGATGTCTTTGTAAGTGCATTAAAGGCAATCGCACCTTTGCTGGTATTCTTCCTGGTTATCAGTTCCCTGTGTAATGCAGGAAAATCTCACGGAGGAGTTATTAAGACAGTTATCATTCTCTATATGTTCAGTACAGTTCTGGCAGCAGTGATCGCAGTATTTGCGAGTATGGCATTTCCTGTAAAGATGACACTTGCAAATGCAGCAACAGATACAAGTGCACCACAGGGTATCGTTGAGGTATTAAATAACCTGCTTCTGAACGTAGTTGCCAACCCGGTATCTTCACTGGTAAATGCAAACTATGTAGGGATCCTGATGTGGGCTGTTCTTCTTGGGCTTGCTTTTCGTGCAGCTGATAAGATGACAAAGAAGGTTCTGGCTGATGTTGCAGATGGTATTTCCATGGTAGTAACCTGGATCATTAATCTTGCACCTTTTGGAATTTTTGGTCTGGTATTTAACACAGTATCTACAAACGGTCTGGATATCTTTACGACTTATGGAAAACTGTTGCTTCTTCTTGTAGGATGTATGCTGTTTATCTATTTTGTGACCAATCCGCTTCTGGTTTACTGGTGCATCCGCCAGAATCCATATCCGCTGATTTTCCACTGCCTGAAGAGAAGTGCGCTGACGGCTTTCTTTACAAGAAGTTCCGCAGCTAATATTCCGGTAAACATGAAAGTCTGTGAAGAGATGGGACTGGACAGAGATACTTATTCTGTAACCATTCCGCTTGGTGCAACTATTAATATGGATGGTGCGGCTATCACTATTACGGTTATGACAATGGCAACTGCATTTACTCTTGGTATTCATGTAGATATTCCGACAGCAATTATCCTGAGTCTTCTTGCAGCTCTGTCAGCATGTGGCGCTTCCGGTGTAGCCGGCGGATCACTTCTTCTGATCCCGATGGCATGCTCTCTGTTCGGAATTTCAGATGACATTTCCATGCAGGTTGTTGCAGTAGGATTTATCATTGGCGTAGTTCAGGATTCTGTAGAAACAGCTCTGAACTCTTCGTCAGATCTTCTGTTATCTGCTTCCGCAGAATTCAGACAGTGGAGACTGGAAGGGAAAGAGATTAAATTTAAATAAGATTGCAATGAGCGAAACGGTCGTCCGGTATGGACGGCCGTTCTTTTATAAGGCACAACTATAAAAATGATTGCTACATATTCGGGAATTTCTGTGCATACACTGTAAAAACAGCGTCTTCGGAGGCTTATCCGTGAAAGATTATATCGAGGAGCGGGCAGTGGAAATTGCAAATTATATTATTGATACAAAGGCAACGGTGCGTCAGGCGGCGAAGAAATTTGGAATTAGTAAGAGTACAGTACATATAGAAGTAACAAAATAGAACGGTTCGTTTGGGCAATATATTAAACAAAATCAAGGAGGAACGAACCATGAAGGAACTGAAACCAAGAATTACAGAGAATGGCATCGAATATGTGCTTGTCGGGGACTATTACATCCCGGATTTGAAGTTGCCGGAGGAAAACCGACCTATCGGTAAGTACGGACAGATGCATAGGGAGTATCTGAAAGAGCAGTGCTACGGTAGATATTCCAGTTTACTGCTGACCGGAAAACTTTGGAGCTATCTGGAGGATTTGGACGAACAAGCGGAGGAACGGTTTACGTGTATTGTTGATCAGATGAAAGCGGCTGAGGGAGTGACGGAGGAATTGAAGCGGAAAGATGCTATGCTTTGGGTACAACGGTGTAATAATATTAGAAACAGAGCAGAAGAAATTGTACTGAATGAAATGGTTTATATTTAGTATGGAGCAGTCAGCCGAAAGGCTGGCTGTTTTTCTTTTCCTAGCGACAGAAAATGATTGACAATGCTATAAGACTGTGGTAGTCTGAAAACAAGAACAGACTACTGTAGTCTTATAGGAGGCGAAACAAGTGACAGAGGAAAATATCAAACTTTTTGATTCGGAATTAAAGGTAATGGATGTTCTGTGGAAGGATGGTGACGTGCCAGCGAAATATGTTGCAGATACTTTAAACAGAGAAGTCGGCTGGAATAAAAACACAACGTATACATTGATTAAGCGGTGTATCAATAAAGGCGCGATTGAACGAACGGAACCGGGATTTATGTGCCATGCGCTTATAGCAAAAGAACAGGTACAGGATCTGGAAACAGATGAACTTATTGATAAGATATATGATGGATCTGTTGACAAGTTGTTTGCGGCACTTCTTGGCAGAAAAAAACTTTCTATGGAGCAGATTAAGAACCTGAAGCAGATCGTCAGTGAATTGGAATGAGGTGATGTATATGAGCCTGCTGCAAATGAGTTTTCTGGGAACGGTTATTATTTTACTTATTGTGGTATTAAGGGCTGTGCTTATCAACAGATTACCGAAGAAAACATTTTTGATTTTATGGTGGATTGCATTAATACGGTTATTAGTTCCATTTTCCATAAAATCAGTCACAAGTATTTATTCTCTGTTGCAGAGTATTTATTCTGATATAAACCCAGTGAGAACGGCGCAAACGACAACATTTTTACCCATTCATGGGAATATGCCTGAGATAGCAAATGGATTATCAGAGGCTATGGTACAGAGAACAGAATCCATTTCGATTTTGAGTGTAATATGGCTGGCAGGTCTGTTACTTTGTTTTGGATTTTTTGCGGTTTCCTATATAAAATGCTATCGGGAATTTCGATTTTCGCTGCCTGTTGAAAATGATATTTTGGAAGCATGGAAGGAAAAACATCCACTAAAAAGGAGTCTATCCATCCGGCAGACAGAAACCATAGCTGCACCACTTTCTTATGGTGTGATTCGCCCAGTTATTTTAATGCCAAAAAATACAGAATGGAAAAATATTTATCAGCTTCGTTATGTGTTGGAACATGAATATGTGCATATCAGACGGCTTGATATGCTTACAAAGCTGATAATGATTGCTGCAGTATGCATTCATTGGTTTAATCCGCTTGTGTGGGTAATGTATATTCTTTTTAACAGAGATTTGGAATTATCCTGTGACGAAACCGTAGTCCGCAGATTTGGAATGGATATAAAGTCGGTATATGCAACTGCTTTAATATCTATGGAAGAAAAAAAGAGCGGACTGACACCATTATGTAACAGTTTCAGTAAAAATGCGATTGAAGAAAGGATAAGAGCAATTATGAAGATAAAGAAGACATCTAAGTTTGCAGTAATGATAAGTGCAGTATTGGTAATTGGCGTGACAGGTGGATTTGCAACTTCCGCATCATCCTTGGAGAAAAATACAGAGACAGCGCAGGAAAACGGTGAAACAACAGTTGCTTTAAACGAAGTGAATATCCGGGAAGATGAACCACTTTCAAGTTCGGATGTGGAATGGTGGACAGCAGAAGAGTATGCGAAATGGCTGGACGAGGAAAAAGAAGTTCTGCAGTCTATGATTGGTGAAAAAGCTTATACAGGCGGCGACGGATGGTTTGTATGGACACAGGAAAAGGTAGATGAGACGATTGCACTTTATGAGGATAATCTTCAAAAAATAAAAGATGGGATGAAGTTGTCGAAATCATCTGATGATGCAGTGGGAATTACAATGGCATATTCTCCGGAAAATATAGAATATGCGAAGCAGGAAGCAGAAACGGTCACCGAAAATAAAGACAGTAATGAAAATGTATTCAGCGAAGAACAGCTTTCTGAATATGCAAAAGCGGGAATAACTTACCAGAAAGAAACAGGATTTCTGATGTATGATGGAAAGACCATTGGATATTTCCGGGATGAGTTTAAGCCGGGTACTTATACAATAAGTTCCAAACGTGGAGGTACGCTTCGAGTTGAAGTGCAAAGGGAAAACTATGGCACCATCACAGACGTAAAGGCAGAACCGTTATCAGATGATTTTTGGTCAGAACCGGCGGCATTGGTTGAAAGTTCCGGCGGAGAAGCTGTAACTGCAGATGAAATGAAAGGATCTGTTTTTGAAGAAGGAGGAAGTGAGAACATAGCGGCTGATGACATGGGCGAATATAGCAGTGAAGAGGGAAAAGGTCTTAATATTGCTGTTCCACAGGAGTATGCTGATTATGGAGTATCCTGTGATGCTCAAGGAAACTGGGTTTATAATGGTAAGATTATAGCAGATTTATATGATGAGGGAAGGGGAATCTTTTCTAACAGCAACGGCACTATGTACATTGAAGTAACGAGAGACAAAAGTGGAAAGATTAGCAGCTTTCAAAAAGTAAGCAAAAATAGAATGCAGGAATTATTTACTGAATTTAATCCGGAAACGGAAACATTTGCGGAATATAATTCAGAGGCGAAGCATTAAGTTAGTGCTAAATGAAACGAGGATGATTAAGTGGGAAAAATATTGCTGGTATCATTCGAGGGAGATGAGGAAGAGTTGGTAAATTCTGTTATTTCCGTGTTAGATTCCGGCAGAGAAAAATTCCTTTTTCAGGAAATACAACTTCAATCGAAAATAAGGCATAAGGGTATAGCGATTGATTTGAAACGGAGGGAAGTTGTTCGTGATAATAGAAAAATAGAATTAACTTACACTGAGTTTGAAATCCTGCAGTTATTAGCACAAAATCCAGGAAGGGTATTTAGTAAGGAGCAGATTTATGATGTAGTCTGGAAAGAAGCCTATTCTGGCGATTACAATATTGTCATGAGTCATATCAGCCATATTCGTGAGAAGATAGAAGATGATCCGGGCAACCCGGTATATATTCAAACCGTCTGGGGTGTAGGATACAAGTTTAATGAGAGGGCAGGCAGCGAGTAAATTCGCTGCCTTTCCTTTACAGGGATGGATTCAGATTTCGCTGAGTTTCAAGATAATATTGCTCTGCTGATACAGCCAGTCCGTGAATTCCGTTGGCTTGGTTGTTCCTGCCTTTACAGCTTTCTTACGCCGCAGAGCTTCTTTCTTAAAAAGGTCAAACGCAGTTTTCATTTCTTCCAGACGTTCAATCGGAAAATCAGCAGTTTTTTTGGATTTATTGATTTTATTACGCCAATTCTGGCATTCATTTTTATAAAGCAAATCATAGTTATTTTCTCTGGCTCGTTCATCAAATTCCCTTTTATTTTGAAGTGCCTGTGCTTTACGGCACTTATCACTGCATAGTTCATAACGCTGGTTTTTTGCCAGAAAATATTTTCCACAGACTTTGCACTGACGGAAACAAAGGCCCCAGTCATTCAGCCGATTCAAGTAATAAGTGATAAGCGGATAAAAAGAGCTGTAGGCAGCTACGCATTCTGTTCTGCGCCTATTATCCGGAAACCAAAGTTCAAGTCGAGTGATTTCAGCAGGAGTGTTGCGGAAATAAAGACTGCCAGTATGAAAACGTTCTGGTTTTCCGGTATCAGAATTAAAATTCATGACATTTTCTGTTTGGAATGCCTGAGTCAAAATTTGGATTTTTTCTATAAAACGATCACAGGCAGTATTACGGTCACGATATTCCCTTGTAACAAGATATTCATTCCAAATACGGAATGTAGCATACATTCTCACCGGATCACCGGTGAGATATTTTTTTGCCAGAAAATCACCAGCAGTCTGTTCCAGTGCAGGCTGTTTCCAACGGTTAGTGTGCAATGCATCACGTAGGGGAGCAAGTCCATATATATTCCAGTTCTTTTCTTTATCATATTCAAAATCTATCAGAAAACGTCCTAGAGGACGTGTTATATCATATATGACATCGTTATCTTTATTTCCGTCCAGTCGAAAACGGATTTGCTGTTCCGTTCCGATTAAAATTCGCTCCTTCATTTTGTCTCTATCCAATGCCAGAACGAAGAGGATGTGGTCGTAGCAAGGTTCTTGCCTTATAAATTGATAAGCCATTTCTATTTGCTCCTGTTTAGTATGGTAATTTTAAAAAATATAATATTAGTTACATTTATGGTATCGCGAAAGTATTGAAAAGTCAAGATGAGATTGATAAGATACGATTGCATGGTAATTTCGTACTATGCAGTGTACTTTGACAACTTTATGACCGTCTAACCTGAGATAAACCGCCATGACCTTCGATAAAAGAAGTGAGCGCATCCGAATGGATGACGTGTTGTATGCCTTGACAGCAGTATGACTCAGGAAACAGGAAAGATAAAACGGCAATGAGAAGCTAAAAAATGAGATCAAAAATGGAGGAACAACATGAGTGAAAATAAGAGATTAAACAATTATGATGAACTGCCTCTTGTACTGGATGTGGCTGATATTCAGCGGATTATGGGGATTTCCAGAGTAACGGCTTATGAACTGGTTCATACACCCGGTTTTCCGGCATTTCGAAGCGGCAGATTAATTAAGGTTAGTAAAATTGCTTTTTTCGAATGGATGGCAAAGGGGAATGGAAGGGTGCCAGAGAATAGTAACTAAATCTGGAGCAGAGCGGAGAGCGAAGTCTTTTGTGCAGGTTAAGGGCGGCAGCCATTGCCCAGTGAGTTGATGCGTGCGTCTACTCGTACTGGGTATTACCTGACGCAAATTCACGCAGGTTTGCAGCTTCGCTGCCTTATTTAATTTGGAAAAACGTGAAAAAGGAGGGCAAGAAAATTATTGAAAGCAACAAGACACAATGGACGCTCCGGGAAAAATGGCACTTATAATCCCAGGCATAATGATCGCCGTTTCGACTTGGAAAACAGTGAACATATTGATGCTGGAAGAGTCAGAGAAAATATTTACTGGGACTGTTACCGTGGCTATACCACAATGCAGAACAGGGAAGAAGATTCTCAGGATATCAGTTTTGAGAAAATTGAATGTACTTTTTATCAGGAACATTATGGAAAATATATAGAAGCGCAGAATGAAAGAAATGCAAGAACCCGTCATACAGAGCGTAACCGATCTGTGGAAGATTTACTAAAGAACAATAAAACCTGTCCAGAGGAAACTATTTTTCAAATAGGAACAGTAGAAGAATCTGTTTCCTATGAAATATTACTTGCGGTCGTACAGGACTTTACAAAGCAGTTCACAAATCGGTTCGGTTCTCATGTCCATATTCTGGACTGGGCACTGCATTTGGACGAAGGAACGCCGCACATTCATGAACGTCATGTTTTTGATTGTGAGAATAAGTACGGGGAAATCTGTCCCCAGCAGGAAAAAGCACTGGAAGAATTAGGGATTGCACTTCCAAAACCGGATAAACCTAAAGGCCGCAATAATAATCGAAAGCAGACTTTTGATGCTATTTGCCGGATAATGCTTTTTGATATAACCCGAAAATACGGGTTGCATCTGGAAGAAGAACCGTCTTATGGAGGGCGTGACTATCTTGAAAAACAGGATTATATTCTGTTTAAGCAAAAGGAACAGATGAAAAACCAGACGGAAATACTGGATAGACTTACTTTGAAAATTGAGGATGTGGAAGCTCTGATCGATGAAGTTTCAGATATTGCTTACGACAAAGCTGTGGAGGTTGTGACGGATGAGGTCAGAGTGGAAACCCATAAAGAAGACATTCGTCTGGTAGAACAGTCAAAGGCGTGGGTGCTTTCCCCTGAGCGCAAGGCTTCCCAAAAAGAAAGGACTTATGCTGCAAGCCGATTGGATGGAGTAATTACCAAAATTACAAAAGCTATGCAGACAGCAGTTAAAACAATTCAGACCACGCTGATAAAACCAGAAGTCAAAAAGGCGAATACCGAGCAGATTAAGAAAAAAGCCAGAAGTTCCATTCTGGATAGGCTGACAAAAGCGAAAATTACTGCGGAACAGGAGAACCGGGAGCGATGGGAACACGAAGGAAGAATTAAATTAGGAAGAAACGATATGGAGTTGTGATGTAAAGGAAAGAGGAAAAGGATGAATATATTTGAAGCAGTTAAACAGTCTGTGACTACCCGGCAGGCTGCAGAATACTATGGAATACGGGTAAACAGGAACGGAATGGCGGTCTGCCCGTTTCACCGTGACAAGAATCCGAGCATGAAAGTGGACAGGCGTTTTCATTGTTTCGGATGTCAGGCAGATGGGGATGTGATTGATTTTACGGCACACTTGTACAATTTAAAACCGAAAGAGGCGGCAGAGAAACTGGTAAGGGATTTTTCTGTATATTATGAGAACATGGGGCACAGCCCGCCACAGAGAAAACAAATCAAACGACAGCTAACACAGGAACAGAGGTATCTGCAGGCAGAAAATAGATATTTCCGTGCATTGGTAGATTACCTGCATTTGTTGAAACAGTGGAAAGAAGAGTATCCGCCGAAACAGATGGAAGATGTCTGGCATCCGTTGTTTATGGAGGCATTGGAAAAAATATCAGAAATAGAGTACCTGCTGGATATATTATTATCAGGCACATTAGAAGAACGAGTTGCCGTAGTGGTAGCTCATGGGAAGGAGGTGACAGCGATTGAACAGAGAATTTCGGACTTTAACGCCACAGACACGACAGGAATTGTGCGAAGTAATGGATATAATGGAAGCGGAGTTGACAGTAGAGGAAATCAGAGAACAACTGGAAATAACACAGAAGGGTGCTGTGAAAAACAATCGGCATAACTGTAAGCTAATTTTAGAACATGATTCTCTGCTAAAAGGTGTATTCCGGTATAATATTTTGACTGAGCAGACAGACCTTGTAAAACCTGTGTGGTGGGAACGGATAAGCCCGGCATTCACAGATATGGATTTGAACTATATTATGCTTTATCTGGAAGAAACGTATGGTTTGACGATGGATAAGGTTGTGCAGAAAAGTATTGTCCATCAGGCAGATCGGAACAAATATCACCCTGTCCGGGATTATTTGAACAGTCTGCAATGGGATGGGCAGGAACGTATCCGCTATGTGCTGCATCATTTTCTTGGTGCACCTGTGGATGAGTTGACCTATGAAAGTATGAAAATGTTTTTGCTGGGAGCTATTGCCCGTGCGTTCCGCCCCGGAATTAAGTTTGAATATATGCTCTGTCTGGTCGGGGGTCAGGGCGTGGGAAAATCTACATTTTTTCGTTTCATGGCAGTAAAGGATGACTGGTTCACTGATGACATTGGCAAGCTGGATTCAGAAAAAGTTTATTGTCAGCTTCGCGGTCACTGGATGATTGAAATGTCTGAAATGGTTGCAACGGCACGTTCCAAGAGTATTGAGGAAACAAAGAGCTTTCTGAGCAGGCAGAAAGAGACTTATCGGGATTCTTATGCAGTATATGCTCTTGATCGTCCGAGACAATGTGTATTTGGAGGAACATCCAATATTAAGCGATTCCTGCCGTTTGACCGTACCGGAAATCGAAGATTCGTTCCGGTTCAGACGAACCGGGCAGAGATGGAGGTTCATATCCTCGAAAATGAGAAGGAATCCAGACAGTATATTGATCAGGTGTGGGCGGAAGCAATGATGTTGTACCGTAATGGGAATTTTAAACTGGCGTTTTCAAAGGAAACAGAAACACAGCTTGATAAACTGCGGCAGGAGTTCATGGCGGATGATACGGAAGCCGGAATGATACAGGCATGGCTGGATGAACATGAAGACAGAAAAGTCTGTTCATTGATGCTTTTTAAAGAGGCACTGGACAATCCTTATGTAAAGCCGAAGAAGGCGGAGACAGACCGCATCTGTGAAATCATGAATACAAGCATTGTGGGTTGGAAACAGGGGACGATGACAAGATTCAAGGATTACGGTACACAGCGTTCGTGGGTATGTGTAAACGAAAACTGTAAACGAGACGCAAAAGACTTAAAAAATGAAAATGACTGGCATCCGGTTACTGAGGAGGAAGCCCGGCAGATGGAGTTATCCTTCCAGTAAAATGCCAGTCAGGTTTACGGTAGTTGGCGTGTTGTTTACGCTTTTATCTATGGTTATTGCTTTGAGTTGTAGAATTTGTAAACAGTAAACAGATATATAAGAGTAATTTGGTATTGAGGAAAGAAAACTGAAAAAACAAAAAGAATTAGATTTTTTGGAGTTTGTTTACAGCGGTGGTTTACAACAGGGATGCCCCTTTGACTGGCATCTATTTAAGTTGAACAGGAATGACATTTAGCAGGACTATTTCAAAGAACATTTTCATAGTTATGGACAAGGATATACGGGAGGAGGTGGGAATTCCGCTATGAAAAAGAGAAAACTTAATTATCGATTCCATAATCCAAACACTGCGGAAGTAACCGCCGACTATCTGTTAAAGATATTGATTGAAGCAAATGCAAGTAAGGTGGAACAGGCAATACAAGAAGCAGCGGATGAGCTTCCCAATGAACCAAAACATGATGGAGGGTGTCCTGCGTAGCGCGTGGGATGCCTTTTATTTTTTTGCTATTGCTTGTGTTCTGTCTGAAAATCAGTTAAAATTAGTTCTAGAAAGTCATAGATTAGTCATAGAATTTAGTCATAGAAAATTTTGAAAGGCGGAAGAATATGATATATACGGATAGCCAATTAAAAGAAAAGATTGTTCGCATGATAGAATCCTTTGAAAATGAAGTTGTAGAATTTAAAGAAGCACGCACAAATTATTCGTTTAATGACATTGGTAAATATTTTTCTGCACTTAGCAATGAAGCAAATCTTCGGGGATTACAGGAGGCGTGGCTGATTTTCGGAATTTCGGATGATAAACGATATGTAGGAACGGAATTTCGGAAACAGGGAAGTCTGCAAAGTTTGAAAAAGGAAATCGTAAATGGAACCAATGAACGATTGACATTTCTGGAGATATACGAACTGACAATGGAAAAATGTCGAGTGATAGCATTTCAAATTCCTCCAGCTATTAGGGGGATTCCGACAACATGGCAAGGGGCAGCGTATGCCAGAGAGCATGAATCTGTATCGCCGCTTCCGATGAATAAAGTAGATCTACTTAGAAATCAGATAGGAATGGATTGGTCAAAAGAAATTGTAGAAGATGCTACCATAGAAGATTTGGATGAAGAAGCGATTAAAAGAGCAAGAGAACTTTTCTCAAAACGTCAGAGTGATCGAAAAAAAGCACAGGAAGTTTTAAAGAAACTGTCTGATATTGAGGTTTTAAATAAAGCTGGTATTACAATAAAAGGAAAAATAACCAGAACGGCGTTATTGTTATTAGGAAAAAGTGAGGCTAAATATTTCTTTGATGGCTTTATTCCTAGAATTACCTGGACACTTTATAATGCAGATAATTCGGTAAAAGCTTATGAACATTTTGATATACCGATGTTAATGGCAGTGGATAAGGTATATTCCAGGATCAGAAATGTAAAGTATCGCTATATTGCCGGACAGCAGACTTTGTTTCCGGATGAAGTAGATCAATATGAACCAGAGCTGATCAAAGAGATTATTAATAACTGTATTGCTCATCAGGACTATCGCTTGCGTGGAAAAATCAACGTAGAGGAATTTGAGGACAGACTGGTATTTATCAATGAGGGGGCTTTTATACCAGAAACTATTGAACAAGCACTGGAACCGGGATATAAACCACCGTATTATCGAAATGTGTTTTTGTGTAACGCAATGGTAAATCTGTATATGATTGATACAAATTCAATGGGAATACCAATGATGTATCAGATACAGCGTGATAAATGCTTCCCATTGCCGACATATGATTTGAACACAATTAATAGAGTTACAGTGACTGTGTACGGAAAGATATTGGATAAGAATTATACTCAGCTTTTATATTCCAATGAAGATTTAGATATGAGAACTGTATTTTTGTTGGATAAAGTTCAGAAACAGGAAGTAGTTTCTAAAGAAAGCTTTAAGGATTTGAAGAAAAAAGGTCTTGTGGAAGGACGTTATCCTAATGTTTTTGTATCTTTCAAGGTGGCAGATATTGTCGGACAGAAAGCTGCTTATGTTCGAAATAAAGGGTTAGATGATGATATTTGCAAGCAGTTAATTATAAAAGCACTTCAGTCAATGGGAGAAGCCAGCAAAAGAGATTTAATGGAAGTACTGGAAAAAGCATTGCCAGAAGTACTTAGCGATGAACAGAAATCGAAGAAGGTTTCTAATTTGTTACAGGCAATGAAAAAGGATGGAATTGTTGTTACAACAGGAACTAATAGGTATGCAAAGTGGTACTTGATAAAAAAATGATTGATTTACAAAAATGCGAGGGGGATGAAAAATGAAATATATTACACAAGATTGGACATCTACTAAGGATGGATATTTATTTTTTGTTCAAAGACTACAAGAAATGTTGTTTCATTATTCAGATGATATTGTTAAAGCGCCTGTTCATAATACACAAACATTATTAGAAGAATATGTTGATACTGAAAAAGATGTGGTGAAAGGGAGTATTAAGCAATATCAATTAGATATAATTGCAAAAGAGATTAAGTCGAGTTTAATGACAGACGTTATTGTTCGAGAGTTGTATAAATATGAAGTTATTGAAGAGATGGCAAAATTTTTAGATAAAGATCAAAGAACAGCGGTACATTATATATTCAATAAGATACCAAAGAAAAAGTACTATGAAATATGTTGTAAATACTTGAAAGAAAATTTGTCGGAATCAAACCGTAAAACAGAAATTGAAAAAGGACTTCGTGCTTGGCTTGCTTTTTTGCTATGGCATGGATATTCATCGGAATATATATAGATTCCTGAGAAATATATTTGAGGAAAGTATAAATGATCCAGAAAAAAAAGCACAGATTTTTTTGAATAGGTTTGATTTTGAAATTGGTAAATACAAAGTGTACTTTGTTTTTTATGAAAAATTAAAGCCATATCAAAAGTTGTTAAATGAAAGATTGCATATTTCGTTTGAAGATGATGGTTGCTTTAAACAGATTAAAAGAAAGCAAAAGTCCTTTATAGGGGTTATGGAAACAAAGGCATATGATAATTATTCAGCAATGAAACGAGCGTATTCTGCATTAGAAATTTTTTTGAGATATTTAGAAGTTTTTTTGAATGATAATATCAGTGTAATAGGTAAAAACGGATTGGTAATTCGACAAGATACCCAAGAGGGAATAATTCTTCCCGTAAAAGCGTTTGGGTATAAAAGTATCAAGCCTGAGCCACGAGAAAATTTTAAAACTGAAATAGATACAATTGTTTTGGGATGCCAAGAAAAAGGAAAGGAAACTTATTCTCAGCTTAATAAGATTGTTGATTTGCATAATGCGGCATTAAATCAACAAGACTTAAATGATGCATTTCTTAATTTGTGGTCAGCGTTGGAGGTTGCAAGTGTTACAGATAGTTCAAAATCCAAAATTGAAAGCGTTACTGATAATATAGTTTCCATTCTACAAAATGACTATTTCGAATGCATATTTTCTAATATACTTGACGATTTGAAAAATAATTTAGGTAATCGAAAAGTAAGTTTGTTGCTTAAAGATATAACAGAATTCGATAAAGAGATTTGTAAAATCGCAGGCTTTATATTTCTTGAAAAATATGAGAAATATCGAGAAGATTATTTTGCGAATGAGCTTAAGTATTATCCCAATATACGTTATAAAATATATAACTTATATGAGCAAAGAGAAAATCGCGAAAAATTATGGCATCTTTCCGAAAAGTATTGTCAAAGAATTGAATGGCATCTTTATCGCTTATATAGGCTTAGAAATGCTATTGTTCATGCAGGGGAAAGCCATAAACGAATACAAATGTTAGGAGAACATTTGCATATCTATGTGGATCGTGTAATTCTTGAGTTGATGGTTAAATTAGCAAAAGATAAATGCCTTGGGACGATACAAGATGTTTTTACAGATACATATTTGTTATTGAATAAAAAGAAAAAAAATTTAAAAGAACCAGGTAATGTTGATGAACAATCCATTATGCTATTGTTAGAAAATTTTTTTATCGAAGAGTAATGCATATAAGGAATATTCTGAAGAAAGGGTATTCCTTATTTTGCTATTTACAATTATATTTTAGATGGTACAATAAAGTTGTAACAGAACGACTTAAATATAACAGAAAGGTATTAGATATGAATATAGCTGCTTATTGTCGTGTCTCCACTGATAAAGCTGATCAGCTCAACAGTCTGGAAGCTCAAAAGCAATTTTTCTCTGAGTACACCCAGCGTACTGGTGACAACTTAGTTAGATTATATGCAGATGAGGGTATTTCAGGCACGAAAATAAAAAATCGAAAAGAATTTTTACGCATGATGGCTGATGCTGAACATGGACTATTTGATATGGTAGTAGTAAAGGACATCTCTCGCTTTGCCAGAAATACTGTAGACCTTCTGCAGAATGTCCGCAAACTGAAAGCATTAGGAATCGAGACACAGTTTTTGACGGCCAACATGACCAGCATGGGAAACAGTGAATTTGTTCTGACAATCTTCGGTGCATTGGCGCAGGAAGAAAGTGCCAATACTTCAAAGCGTGTGAAATTCGGCAAGAAAATGAATGCTGAAAAAGGACGAGTTCCGAATATTGTGTACGGATATGATAAAACCATTGGAGATTACTTTAATTTGGCAATCAACGAGGAAGAAGCAGCTGTTATCAGGCAGATTTATAAATGGTATATCGAAGAAGGATATGGTGCCGCCAAGATTGCAAACATGCTGAATGCGAAAGGTATCCGAACAAAGCGTAATTGTCAGTGGAGCCAGAATGCGACGTGCCGGATTTTAACGAATGAACTTTATACCGGAAAAATTATCAACGGCAAGCAGGAAGTAGCTGACTTCCTGACTGGACAGAGAACGGAAAAAGACGAGACGGAGTGGATGGTAACAGAACGTCCGGAACTGCGGATTATTGAGCCGGAAATGTATGAAAAGGCACAGGAGATTTTGGAGTGCAGAAGCAAGACTTTTAAATTAACAAAGGAACGGCAGAGCAATAAGTATTTGTTTTCTACTCTGATTAAATGTAAGGAATGTGGCTGGTCATTTCGACGAACTGTTCGTACTTATAAGAATACTTATATTCGCTGGGTATGTTCCGGTCATAATGGACGTGGGGCGGATAGCTGCCCGAATGCTCAGACAGTGGACGAGGAAGAGTTGATTGAAGTTCTGTCCGAATACTTTTCCGAGCTGCTGAAAGCAAAGAAAAATGTAATTCGTCACGTAACAGGCGAATTCCAGAGGGTTTACAAAGCCAAGGATGAGAACCTGAATTACGAAAAGGAATTGAACGCACAGCTTCACAAGCTTCAAAAAATGCGTCAGAAATACATGGATATGTACACCGATGACCTCATTACACGTGAGGAACTGAATGAAAAAATCGGCGGCACAAAACAGGAAATCGAGCGTCTGGAGAATGAGTTGAAAATGGTTGCTTATCACCTGACAAAAGGTGAACAACTGGAAATAATCTTGAATCGCACGTTTAAAGAGATTGAAGATATTTCCGATGTTCACCAGATGACCAATGCACAGCTTAAACGGATTATCCAGAAAATTGAAGTAGACAAGGATGGTAACGTAGATATTTACTTACGAATCTTCGGTGATTTAGGCTTAGATGAAACCGTTCTAATTAGTGACAACCAAACATAAGGATTGTACCGATCGTCTCAAACAGCTAAATCCGGGACTGGCCAGTGAAGTCAGACAGGTTCTGGATGTGAATAAGCAGGAGCGGCATATCAGAGGTGGTCTTGCAACCAGAGAAAAATACCTGCATCAGCATTAAATGTGTTAAAATAAAACTCAGATATATAAAAAAGCGCCCGCGGATCGGCGGGTGCTTTTCATAAAGAGGATAACATAGAAAAATGGAAGAAAATCTGAAACGAAATATTGTAAATAAAATATTTGATATGCAGGAAACCGAAATATGCCATAATCCATATGACCACGAACAACGGAAATTATTTAGCATTGAATCCGGGGATTTGCGGCAACTAAGGAGATGCCAGAAGGAGAAATACGAGGGAAGACTGGGAAGAGTAGCTGATGAGGATCTGCGGAATGATAAAAACATTGCAATTATTGTTATAACACTTGCATCCAGAGCGGCAATTCGCGGAGGGATTAGTCCGGAACTTGCTTTTACAATGGCAGACAATTATATATGTGACATCGAAAGACAGAAAGACAAGAAGGTTATCGCAAAAAAAGCAGAAGAATATGAAGAAGAATTTGCAAGACAAGTAATGGAGGCGAAAAAATCACCGGAAACTAATCATTATGTTGAGAAAGCAAAAGATTATATTTATAAACACCTTCACAATATAGATATTCATCGTGTATGGGAAGAAACGGGGATAAACGGTGATTACCTGTGCAGACTATTCCAAAAATATGAAGGATGTTCTGTGGAGGAATATATACGAAAAGAAAAAATAAAACAGGCAAAGGAATTATTACAATATTCAAATTATCGCATACAGGAAATTTCGGAATATTTATCATTTTCGAATCAGAGTTCTTTTACTAAGTGCTTTAAACTTGAAACTGGAATGACTCCAAAGGAGTTTCGGAAAAGCTGTTTTAAACAAACTAGGTAAGTACTCTGCTTCAATGGCGAATAACATAAATTCTGCGCATCGCAAAGTGTATTACTGAGAGCAGTGAGAGAGGACAGTAACCAGAGGATAAAACAGTGAGAAATACAAACTATAGAAAGTCGCTGCAGGCAAAAAATGTTCGGTAAAATAGTATATAAATACTTAAACCTCGATTATATTCAAAGATATAAAAGCGCGCTGAGTATTATTTCAGGAGGTAATCGGGATGAAATACCATGTAAATTCGAAAAGAGTGATAGGAAAACGAAGTCCCATGTTATATGGACATTTTATCGAGCATTTTCACAGACAGATTTATGACGGGATTTATGATCCGGGAAATGAATTATCAGATGAGGAAGGATTTCGCAAGGACATCATTGAAGCGATGAAGAAAATCAAAGTCCCTGTTTTGCGTTGGCCGGGAGGATGTTTTGTATCTTCTTACCATTGGAAAGATGGGGTGGGAGAGAATAGGCAGCCATTTTTTGATAAAGCATGGCGTGTAGAGGATCCGAACACGTTTGGGACAGATGAATATATTCATATGTGCAGAAAAATAGCCTGTGAACCTTATATCTGCACCAATGCAGGAACCGGAACAGCAGAAGAAATGAGTGACTGGGTAGAATATTGTAATCTTGAAAATGAAGGTAAATATGCAAAATGGAGAATTGCTAATGGAGAGGAACAGCCATACAATGTAAAATATTGGAGCATCGGAAATGAAAATTATGGAAATTGGGAGATAGGTGCGAAAAGTTCTGAAGAGTGGTGGCGACTTGTAAAGGAATCTGCAAAAATGATAAAGCACGTGTCACCGACAGTAGAATTATCAGCAGCGGCACTTCCTGATATTGACTGGACAATGAACCTTTTAAAACATTGTGGAGAATATCTGGACTGGATTTCTCTGCATGGATATTGGGATATGCTTGCGGAAAAAAATGAACTTGCAGATTATACTCAGTGCATGGCATACACGGAACAGGTAGACCGGGCAGTTACTGACGTAAAAGGTCTGCTTACGGCATTACATCTGGAAAAGAAAATAAAAATTGCTTTTGATGAATGGAATTTACGAGGGTGGCATCATCCAAATGTGCATACAATTAAACAGGGAATTGATAAAGACAGCTATCTTATACCGAGAGACAAAAATGATGATAATTCCTCTTATACGATGGCAGACGCTGTTTTTACGGCATGTTTTTTAAATGCAATGAATCGCAATTGTGATATTGTTGGAATGGCTAACTTTGCACCAATTCTGAATACAAGAGGATGTATTTACAGTTATAAAGATGGAGTTGTACTGAGAAGCACTTATCATGTATTTGACTTGTATGTGAATCACATGGGGGATACAGTTTTGGACAGTTGGGAAGAAGGTGAGAAAAATACATTCACAGTGTTGGATAAAAATGGCAGAAAAGTAACTGTGAATACACTTGATATTTTGGCTACACAGCATTCTGAAACAGAAAAAATTTCTATTGCCGTTGTAAACAAAGAACCGGACAAAGAAAAGAAACTGGAAATCTGCCTGGATGAAAATTCATATGCGAGGTACGAAGTTCAAGAGTATCGGATCGTGGGAAGTTCGGTAGATTCTTATAATGATATTGATAGAACGGAAGTATTTATTGAACAGCTTCCGACAAAGGAAACAAGTGGCGTATATCAGGTGAATCTTGCACCACATTCGATAAATGTGATTGACTTTAAGATATTATAAAATGTAGTGATAGATGCATTCAGGCGCGGATTGCAGAAAATCTTTTTCAAACAGGCTCTGGCATCAGAATTCATCTTTTATATACGCGATAATAAAACAGGATGTGAGATCCCGGCATTAATACGGAACCTCACATCCTGCTTTTATAAAATACAGATCAGATTATTAAAAAGAAGTCTCAAAAGCCTTATTAACTGGTCCGGTAGTATGTCCGTCATATATGGTTACGGGTAAAACTGCACCGGTAAACTTACTGTCTGAATTTTTAATCTTATCTAAAAGTATTGAAACAGCAGTATCCGCAATGCTTTTGTCTGTATTGTCGGCGATACTTGTCAGTGGCGGAAGGTATGTATGTGTTTTTCGCAGATGATCAAAACTGATTAAAGATATATCTTCGGGAATACGATATCCTCGTTCTTTTAGTATTTCCATTGCAGAATAGCTCTGAAGGTCGTTGAAACCGATCACAGCGGTGTAATCGACAGGGAAAAACAACTCTTCGTATGATTTATAGGAAGAAGTTGAAGGAACCGGAGAACCAAATACAGTGTGATAATCTATCTGGCGAACGTTAGAAACCGGTACGTTTGCCTCTGAGAGTGCATCCATAATACCAGCATAACGACGAGTCTGTGAGAGATTATATTTTGGCCCCGGAAGATAGAGAAATCGACGGTGACCCAATTCCAGAAGATGCTTTCCAGCAAGATATCCTCCCTGATAATCATCGCAGCGTACGAAGTCCGTCTGACATTCTGGTATTTCACGGTCAATCAGTACCAATGGGATTTTATTTTGATTGATGAGATTTATAGCATTTTTATTATAATTTCGTGGAAAAAAAACGATTCCACTAACATTATAAGATAATGCGAGGGACAGTGAATAATCTGCGTAATTTTTTTCTATGTATGATGCTAAAATTAAAGTATGATATCCATATTTTCGCAATTTGATAGAAATTTGTGAGATAATATCAGAATAATGAGGGTTCTGAATATCGTCAACAATAACGGCAATCAGGTTTGTGTGACCGGAACGCATGGAAGAGGCAATTATGTTTTTCATGTATCCAAGCTCATCTGCAACCTGCTTAATCCGGGATATAGTGGCTTCCGGGAGCCTGGGATCGTCTCTGAGTGCGCGGGAAACTGTATTGACGGAATAACCGCACTGTTCTGATATATCTTTTAATGTGATTCTTTTATGTTGTTGACTGTTCATTTAGGTACTCCTTCTGGTAGTTTGCAGAGGGGACATCTTTCTCTGTTTGATTTGCAAAGTCCCATTTATATTTTGACTCTGTAACTGTGAAAGCGCTGAACAGTTACAAATATATTCAATTATATTCTATAATACCGCAAAAATCAAATGTCAATAAATGAAAGTGAAAACAGAATAGGACATTGTAAGTTATGTACAAAAAACATGATATAAAACATATAATTTATACAAAATAACGGTGGAATTAAAACTTGCTATTGACATTTTGTTGGATTAACGTTAATCTAAACGTGTAGCAAAGAACGGTACGAAAGGTACACAAAAAACAATTTAGGGAGGGTAACTATATGAAAAAAAGACTTCTTGCCTGCGCATTGGCAGCAACGATGATTCTTGGTTCCACTGCACCTGTTTTAGCAGCAGATGACGGATCCACACAGGGAACAAACACATTTGTGGATGGAGGAACAGACCTTAGTTTCTGGACATTCCAGGAATTGCATGTAGGATTCTGGACATCCATGGCTGATGAGTGGAACAAACAGAATCCAGACAGACCGATTAACTTAACTGTTACAACAGGTGAGTCATCATCCTTACACAGCAAATTACTTATTGCGTGTCAGTCTGGAGAAGGCGCTCCTGATATGGCAGATATCGAAATCGGACATTATGGTGCATTCTTAAAAGATGGTTACTTACTTCCAATCAATGATGCTGTAGAACCATATAAAGATGACGTTGTTATGTCACGAATCAGCATGTACGGCGACAACGAAGGAAATTATTACGGTGTAGACTTCCACTTAGGAGCTACAGTTGCTTACTATAACATGGACATCATGAACGAAGCTGGTATTGATCCGGCAGACATCGTTACATGGGATGATTATGTAGAAGCCGGTAAGACTGTACTGGAGAAGACAGGAACTCCGATGTGTGCAGTAGAAACATCTGACCTTTTCCTTCCACAGTGTATGATGCTTGAAAAAGGTGCTCAGTATGTAGACGAAGATGGAAATCCAAACCTTGTTACAGACGAGCATGCAGAAGTAATTGATTATATCCGCAGCATGATCAACGATGGTGTATGTGAGATTGCTCCTGGTGGTGGATTCCACACAGAAGAGTGGTACGGACATCTTAACGGTGCAGGCGTTGCATCTGTAATTATGCCATTATGGTACATGGGAAGATTTACAGACTATTGCCCGGATCTTGACGGTAAGATGGCAATCTATCCAATTCCTGTATGGAACGAAGGCGATACACGTGAAGTTCTTCAGGGTGGTACAGGAACATCTGTTATCAAAGGAACAGAGAACGAACAGTTAGCTAAAGACTTCCTTGCTTTTGCTAAATTATCAAAAGAAGGTTGTACATATGAGTGGGAAAAACTTGGATTTGACCCGATTCGTACAGAACTTTGGGATGATCCGGCTATCACAGAAAACAAAGATAATAAGTTCCTTGCATACTTTACTACTAACCCATTTGATATTCTGAAAGAAAACGGAACAGACATTACTGCTCCAAACATCAGCGGCAGTTATTCAGCAACATATAGTACACTGGTATCTACAACTTATTCCAATGCATTCGAAATTTCTGTAGACCAGGATGCTAAAGAACTTCTTCAGAGCGAACAGGATTCTATTATCTACTAAAATATATGCTTTGAATTTCAGGCATAGAGATTAAAGATTAATTGGAAGGCTGCAGGAGGAGATCCTGTAGCCTTTCTTTTAGCAAAATATCGGAAAAATATATGTCTGGATGTAACATAGGGAGGGATAGCATTGAAAAAACAAAGTAAATTTAAAAAATTATTATACTCGCAAAAGGTGGCACCCTATGTATTTGTAATGCCATTTATCATTACATTTGTTGTATTCTTCGCATACTCAATCGTGAGCATGATTATTATGAGTTTTCAGAAGGTTGCCGGACCAAATACAACATTTGTAGGACTTGAAAATTATAAGATCTTAACAAATGCAGTCTTTATTAAGAGTTTGAAAAACAGTATCTTCTATACGATCGTTACCTGTCTTTTAATGATTCCGATTCCGATGGTTCTTGCTGCAATGCTTAACAGCAAACATATGAGAGCCAAAGGAACATTTCGAAGCATTCTGTTTATTCCGGCACTGACTTCAGTTGTAGTTGCAGGCGTTGTTTTCAGACTGATGTTTGGTGAACTGGACGGTTCTTTTATGAATCAGGTAGTTGGACTTTTTGGAATAAAACCAATTGTATGGCTAAGAACACCGGCTACGGTCTGGTGTACAATGTTTTTCCTGTGTCTGTGGAGATGGACGGGTGTAAATATGATGTACTATTTATCCGGACTTCAGCAGATACCAGCGGACCTGTATGAATCTGCATCTATTGATGGAGCAACAAGTATGGAACAGCTTCGTTACATTACAATTCCGTTACTAAAACCTACAACAATTTATGTACTTACAATTTCCATTTTTGGTGGTATGGCAATGTTCTCAGAGAGCTATATGCTGTTTAATGGAAATAAATCACCGAACAATGTGGCTACCACGTTAGTGGGTATGTTATATCGAATGGGATTTGAGCAGAGTCAGCTTGGTATTGCAAGTGCAATCGGTGTAATATTCCTGCTTATTGTTCTGGCAGTTAATATTGTACAGCTCTGGATCAATGGAACTATAGGAAGTAAAAAGGGGGAATAAACAATGTCAATAACTAAAAAATCAAAAATCTATTCAACGTGTTTATTTATCTTCTTTGTGATTATTGCGATTATCACGTTGCTTCCATTAGCGCTTCTTGCTGTTTCATCACTTCGTCCCGGCTCTGATCTGATGCGTTATGGACTGAACTTCTCTATTGACTGGGCAAGTGCGAATTTAAATGAATACAAAATGTTATTCAGCGGTGCGAACTCATATTTCATATGGTATAAAAATAGTTTGATTATTACAATTGTTCAGGTTGGACTGGCATTGTTCTTAAGTGCATGTGTAGGATATGGATTTGCAATGTACAATTTCAAAGGAAAAAATATTTTATTCCTTTGCGTATTACTTGTAATGATGATTCCTACAGAAGTAATCTTACTTCCATTGTACAGACTGATCGTAAAAATGGGTCTGATTAATAATATGTGGGGTATTATTCTTCCGTATCTGGTTGTACCGATGCTGGTATTCTTTTTCCGGCAATATCTGATGGGAATACCGAAAGATTTCCTGGATGCTGCCAGAGTAGACGGATGTACAGAATATGGCATTTTCTTTAAGATCATGATTCCTTTGATGAAACCTTCTTTCGCTGCTATGGGTATTTATCAGGGTATGCAGAGCTGGAATAACTTCCTCTGGCCAATGATCGTAACAAACTCAATTGATAAAATCACACTTCCAGTTGGTCTGCAGAGTCTTCTCTCACCATACGGAAACAATTATGATATTCTGATTGCAGGTTCCTGCTTTGCAATCATCCCGATTCTTATATTATTTATTTGTTTCCAGAGATACTTTATCGAAGGTATGACAGCCGGCGGAGTAAAAGGTTAATAAGTAAAAGGTTAATAATTTTAAAATATGGAGGAAACCAAAATGAAACAGGCAAAAATGATTATTGACAAAGCGTTTAAAGTTTCTGAAGTTGATAAAAGAATTTACGGATCTTTTATCGAGCATCTTGGCAGAGCTGTTTATGATGGAATTTATCAGCCGGGAAATCCGTTATCAGATGAAGATGGATTCCGTACAGATGTATTAAACATGGTAAAAGAATTAAATGTTCCGATCGTAAGATATCCAGGTGGAAACTTTGTATCTAACTTTTTCTGGGAAGATAGTGTGGGACCTGTAGAGGAACGTCCGGTTCGTCTGGAACTTGCATGGAGAAGTCTTGAACAGAATAAAATTGGTCTGAATGAATTTTCCAAATGGCTGAAAAAAGCAGATGCAGATATGATGATGGCTGTTAATCTTGGTACAAGAGGAGTAGCAGATGCCTGCAATCTTCTGGAATACTGTAACCATCCGGGCGGAACGAAATACAGTGATCTGCGTATCAAACATGGAGTGAAAGATCCTCACAATGTAAAAGTATGGTGTCTGGGAAATGAGATGGACGGTGACTGGCAGATTGGACATAAGACAATGCATGAGTATGGACGTCTTTCCCAGGAAACTGCAAAAGCGATGAAACTGATTGATCCTACGATTGAACTTGTTTCCTGCGGAAGTTCAAATCTGGATATGCCTACATTCCCTGAATGGGAGGCAACGACATTAGGATATAATTACGATTATGTAGATTATGTTTCTCTTCATCAGTATTATGGAAATTTAAATAATGATACAGCAGATTTCCTGGCATTATCTGATGATATGGATAAGTTTATCCGTTCAGTCATTGCAACCTGTGATTATGTAAGAGCAAAAAAACGTGGAAAGAAGAATATTAATCTTAGCTTTGATGAGTGGAATGTATGGTTCCATACAAGAGAAGCTGATGATGAATTTATGGAAAAAGATCCATGGCATATTGCTCCTTCGCTTCTGGAAGACCAGTATAACTTTGAAGATGCTCTTTTAGTAGGTCTTATGTTGATTACGTTAATGAAACATGCAGATCGTGTGAAAATGGCTTGTCTGGCACAGCTTGTAAATGTAATTGCTCCTATCATGACAGAGAAAGATGGTGGTAAAGCATGGAAACAGACAATTTTCTATCCATTCATGCATGCATCCAGATATGGACGTGGAATGGTTCTTCAGCCGGTTATTGACACACCTGTACATGATACAAAAGAGCATGAAAATGTTACGGATCTTTCCAGTGTAGCCGTATGGAACCAGGCTGACGAAGAACTTACTATTTTTGCAGTAAACAGAAATATCAATGAAGATATGGAACTTGTTACGGACTTACGAAGCATGGAAGGATACCAGCTGGTCGAGCATATTGTACTTGAGAATAATGATATGAAAGCATGCAACAGTGCTGCTGGTGAGAATGTAGTTCCGACAACTGTATCAAGAAGTAAGGTAGATAGTGGAAATATGACTTCTGTACTTGCAAAGGCATCATGGAATGTGATCAGATTAAAAAAACAGAAATAATCAAGTAAAAGGTTGACAAAACAAAAATAAGAAGATGTTTTTACTGTTGCTTATCCAGGGCTAGAGCAGTGAAAACATCTCTTATTTAAGCTGTTTCGTCAACTTTTTTGATATATTTTTTATATAATGAGAATTTCCTTTTGACGGGCCATGAGAAAACGTAGAGTTACAGGTAGCTTTTCAAAAATATTCTTTGTATAATAAATGTAGATATTTTATAAAAGCACATAACATGGAGGATAAAGAAAGATGGCATTATTGGAAGTAAATTTTTTTTCAAAAGCACTGATGCGTCCGGTGACAATGAATGTGATCTTACCGGCAGATAAGGTATTTTTTGAAGAAGAAACAGAAGAGGATAATAAACCGTTTAAGACTTTATATTTGCTTCACGGAGTAATGGGAAACTATACAGACTGGGTAACGGGAACATGTATCAAGAGATGGGCGGAGGAGAAAAATCTGGCAGTTGTGATGCCATCCGGAGCAAATATGTTCTATATGGATCATCCGAATGTGAACGAAAATTATAGTGAATTTATTGGAAAAGAACTGGTGAAGATTACAAGAAAAATGTTTCCGTTATCTCATAAAAGAGAAGACACTTTTATTGCCGGATTATCTATGGGCGGTTATGGAGCAATCCGAAATGGTCTGAAATATCATGATACATTTGGATATATTGCCGGATTATCTTCGGCTATGATTTTGGAAAAAGCGAATGTAGCAGATGACAGTTCACCAATGTTTTTTGAGAAGAAAAGCTTTCTGGAAAGTGTATTTGGAGATTTGTCAAAAATTCAGGACTGCGAGATTAATCCAGAATGGATCGCTGGAAATATGAAAGAAGATGGAATTCCATTTCCGCATATGTATCTTGCCTGTGGGCTGGATGATCCTCTTCTTTCTCCGAACCGTAAATTCAGAGACACCATGCGTGAACTTGGTGTAGATGTGACCTATGAGGAAGGACCGGGAGCTCATGAGTGGGATTTCTGGAACCGCTATATTAAGAAAGTTTTGGAATGGCTTCCTCTTGACAAGGACAGCAAAGAGGGACTGAACAGTGGAAATGTAGGTTTATAGAAAAAAGAGGGGATTTACTGCAACCGTAGTTGGATAAAGCCCCAGAATGGATAAAGGGGGATATAAGAAATGAGCAAAGAACTCAGGTACAATGAGCCATGGATTCTACAGAGAGCAGATCCATATGTATATCGGCACACAGACGGAAATTATTATTTCACCGCATCTGTACCGGAATATGACCGTATTGTGCTAAGAAGAAGTAAAACTCTGGCGGGACTGAAAGGCGCAGAAGAAGTGACGGTCTGGGAAAAGCACAAAGAAGGAATTATGAGTGAACATATCTGGGCACCGGAACTTCATTATCTGGATGGAAAATGGTATATCTATTTTGCAGGCGGAGATAAAGATGATATCTGGGCAATTCGCCCATATGTGTTGGAATGCGCAGATGCAGATCCACTTACAGGAGCCTGGACAGAAAAGGGCAAAATGGGACGCGCTGATGAAGACGAATTTTCTTTTGAGGCTTTTTCTCTGGATGCAACTGTATTTGAAAATAAAGGAAAACATTACTATGTATGGGCTGAGAAAGTAGGTGTAGGAAAACAAATTTCCAATCTTTACATTGGCGAGATGGAGACACCGTATAAATTGAAAACAGTTCAGGTATTGCTTACTACACCGGATTATGACTGGGAAAGAGTTGGATTCTGGGTAAATGAAGGTCCGGCGGTAATTCATCATGATGGAAAAATCTATCTTACCTATTCTGCATCTGAAACAGGCATTGCATACTGTATGGGAATGCTGACAGCTGATGAAAATGCTGATCTCCTTGATCCAAAATCGTGGACTAAAGAACGCTGCCCGGTTCTTTGTACAGATGAATCAAAAGACATCTACGGTCCGGGACATAATTCCTTTACCGTAGATGAAGAAGGAAATCCTATTATGGTTTACCATGCAAGAACAGAAGCAGAGATAGTAGGTGATCCACTGTACAACCCGAATCGACATGCCATGCTGATGAAAATCCGTTGGGATGAAAAAACAGGAGCGCCGGTCTTTTCTTATGAGGCCCAATAGAATTAAAAATGAAGGGCTTAAATATTTCTGATAACTAATGAAAGTTTATCATTTGATCAAATGAGGCTGAAGCGTCTGTATGGTGTATTCATGCAGCGCTTCTTTTTTGCTCCTGTCAATCTGAAGATAGTGTGCATAAAGTACATCCAAAACCAGCAAAATCGGAAATTGCGGAGAAATAATATTTCCATATTCGAGATGCTCCATACTGGCGAAGATCAGTGTTTCATCGCAAAATTCCTGATAGGATTTGTCCTGTCTGGCGGTCATAAGGAGAGTGTAAGCTCCTCGCTGATGAGCGGCTGTTAAGGAAGAGATAATATCATCCGTCTGTCCGCTGACACTGATACCGATGACCAGACAGTTCTCATCCAGAATAACAGAATTCACCTTCATAATATGACTGTCTGTAACTGCTTCGATATTCAGTCCGATACGCATGAAACGAAGCTTCATCTCCTGAGCTACGAGACCGGAACTGCCTCTTCCGTAAACATAAACACGAGGTTTGGAAACCAGCAGATTTGTGATCCGTGTGATCTGCGCTTTGTCCAGCAGAGCGTTAGATTTATTCAGAAGTTCCTGATAAGTATTGAATTCCGATACTTCAAAATTCGGAATATTTTCTTCGGGACCTGGTGCCAGGTTCTGCTTATACTCATAAATAAATTCTCTGTATCCGTGAAATCCACATTTCTGGGCGAAACGTGAAAGTGAAGCTTCAGATACATAAAGAAGCCCGGAAATATTTCTGGAAGAAAAATCCTGCTCTTCAGTATTATGAATAAAGAAATCGGCGATTGTTCTTTCCAGCGGAGTGAATGTATGGTAATAAGATTCAATTAAAGGAATAATTTTATGTTTGTTTAATGACATATGGAATCCTTTCTGTATGGTGGAATTGCTATAGATTACTATAACATTGTAGAATTTGTTTCACAAGGAGAATGTAAATATTTTCATGAAAAATATAAACAAGGAAAGTAATTTCGGCAAGCTTTAAAAACCGAACTGCAAAATGGCTCAAAATAATAAAAAATGAAAGAAGATTCTAAAAACAATACATTCATTGAAAATAGAACCAACGGGAATTATAATGAGTTTATAACAAATCGGAAGTGTCAGATGACACGCAAAAAAGGAGAAAACTATGATTATTTATGTAGGTAAAGATTATCAGGACGTAAGCAGAAAAGCAGCTAATATCATGTCTGCCCAGATTATTATGAAACCAAACGCAGTTCTTGGACTGGCAACAGGCTCTACACCGGTCGGATTATATAAACAGCTTATCGAGTGGTACAACAAAGGTGACCTTGATTTCTCACAGATCACATCTGTAAACCTGGATGAGTATAAAGGACTTTCCGGTGACAACGACCAGAGCTACCGTTATTTCATGAACACAAACCTGTTCGATCATGTAAATATTGACAAAACAAGAACTTATGTGCCAAACGGACTGGAAGAAGACAGCGACAAAGCATGTGCAGATTATAATGAGATCATCCGCAGTGTAGGTGGAATTGATATCCAGCTTCTGGGAATCGGCGGAAACGGACATATTGGTTTCAATGAACCCGGAGAAGCTTTTGAGAAGGAAACTCATTGTGTAGACCTTACAGAAAGCACTATCAAGGCAAATGCAAGATTTTTTGAAAGTATGGATGAAGTTCCGAAACAGGCATACACCATGGGAATCAAGAACATTATGGCAGCAAAGAAAATTCTTCTTGTAGCAACAGGAAGTGCCAAGGCAGATGCTTTGTACAAATCTCTGTACGGACCGATCACACCGAATGTACCTGCATCTATCCTTCAGCTTCATCAGGATGTAACTGTAGTGGCAGATGAAGATGCTTTAAGTCTTATTAAAGAAAAAGGACTTTTATAATACCGGCTCTTGTGTGATAATAACAGTATCAGTGGAAAGAATTGCCTGACAGAGATAAAGTCAGGGAAATACTTAATAATTCACTTCAGCGAGAAAAGAGGCAAAAATCAGATGATTATAAAGAATGGAAAAGTTTTTCAGGAAGATGGCAGTTATAAAGTCACAGATCTGTATGTAGAGAACGGCAGAATTGTGGCTTCAGCAGATGAAGTAACCGACAAAACGCAACTGGATGCATCAGGACTGAAGATTCTGCCCGGACTGGTAGATATCCACAGCCATGGTGCAGTCAGACATGATTTCTCAGACGCAGATGTTGATGGGTTAAGAACAATCCTTCAATATGAAAAATCTCAGGGAATCACATCCTATTGCCCGACATCCATGACACTTCCGAAAGAGGAGCTGCTTAAGATTTTCCAGACTGCAAAAGATGTAGAACAGGATGAAACCTGTGCCCGTATTGTGGGTATCAATATGGAAGGGCCTTTCCTTGATCCTGCGAAAAAGGGAGCACATGTAGAAGGCTATATCCGTAAACCGGATATTGAATTTTTCAGAGCATGTAACGAAGCTGCGGGCGGAATGATCAAACTGGTAACTCTTGCACCGAATATGGAAGGCTCTGAGGAATTTATCAGAGAATTACATAATGAAGTGGTTATTTCTATCGGACATACAGCAGCAGATTATGGCTGCGCAGCAGAAGCGATGAAAGAGGGAGCACTTCATGTAACTCATCTTTATAATGCCATGAACTCTATGGGACACAGAGAACCCGGTGTGATCGGTGCAGCAGCAGATAATCAGGACTGTATGGTAGAGATGATCGGTGATGGGATCCACATCCATCCTGTAACTGTACGCAATACCTTTCGTTTATTTGGAGACAGCAGAGTCGTCCTTATCAGTGACTCCATGATGGCAACAGGTATGGAGAACGGACTGTATGAACTGGGCGGACAGGAAGTGACCATGAAAGACAGAAAGGCAACTCTGGCAGACGGAACGATCGCCGGTTCTGCAACCTGCCTTTTTGATTGTATGAAGTGTGTTATTTCCATGGGTGTACCGGAAAGAGAAGCGATTCTGGCAGCAACAGCAAATCCGGCGAGAAGTATTGGGATTTATAATGAAGTGGGTTCCCTTACTCCCGGAAAACGGGCAGATATTGTGTTGACAGACGAAGAGTTGAATATTGTAAAAGTATTATAGAAACTGAATTTGAAAATAATAATAATTTTTAAATATTAATCACTATGAAAATAATTTTCTTTATGGTATAATGAGCCTATAAATAAAAGCTACATCAAAAGCGTATGAAACCGATCATAGCTACATAAAGAAAAGGGGAAAAAACATGACCAAAAAAGAAATTCTGGATGCGATCCATGGAAAGATGATCATTTCCTGTCAGGCTGTAGAAGGTGAACCATTATATGTAGAGGAGAAATCCATTATGTATTTAATGGCCCGTGCCGCAAAACAGGCAGGCACACCAGCGATCCGTACCAGTAGCATCCGTGATGTCATTGCGATCAAAGAAGAAACAGGACTTCCTGTTATCGGTCTGGTGAAGATCCAGTATCCTGGATATGAAGGATATATCACACCTACCATGAAAGAAGTTGATGACCTGGTAGCAGCAGGTTCAGATGTTGTGGCACTGGACTGCACTCTTCGTAAACGTGGGGATGGAACAACTGTCAATGAGTTTATCGCACAGATCAAAGAGAAATATCCGGACATTATCCTGATGGCTGATATTTCCAATTATGAAGAAGGTATCAATGCATGGAAATGCGGCGTAGATATCGTTGGAACAACTATGAGCGGTTATACGGATTATACATCCAAAAAGGATGGGCCGGATTATGAACTGATGGAAAGACTTGCAAAAGATACAGATATTCCGGTTATCGGAGAAGGCAAGATCCACTATCCGGATCAAGCTGTAAAAGCACTTCAGACAGGTGCATGGGCAATCGTGGTTGGAGGAGCGATCACACGTCCGCTGGAGATTGCACAGAGATTCCAGAATGCTATTAAAAATAGCAAATAAGTAAGAGTATATTTAAAGTTAGTACTAAAGGGGATATAACAGCTAAACTCTAAAGATATCGGTTATGTCCCCTTATTTTTATGTTATAAAGAGTTATCCCTTTTTATGTGTTTTGTTTTTGATTGGCAATAAGCATTTGAACTATTTCAGGGTGCTCTACCAATGATTCTGCCTGCTCTTTTTCCCATTTTTGTATTTCTTCATTTGATATGTCTATTATTTCATAGCTATATCTTGTATCAACAAATGGTGCTAACTCCTTATAAATTGAATGAAGTTGTTGATATCCCTCACCTAATCCTAAATATGAAACATCAGAAAAATCAAACTGCAATAGGAAATCATTCGGTTTCGGTAATATTCGTAATAATTCAGACAACTGGATTTCTGAAATAATATGTATTACTTTAGTGTCGCAATAGGAAAAACTTGGGTAAGCGATGAATAATCCACCGGTTTTTCAGTATCCAAAATTTATGAGATAATCCCTCTAAGGAGTGGTATCTCTATAACTTTTTCAGTTTTTTGCACTTAGGACCATTTCACTTCAGTTCTTCTGGTACCTGTGCTAATCTCACTCCAAATAAAAAACAGGAGTTGAATTTTTATGCCTAAAAAAAATCCAAGACGTACAGATAAAGAATGGTTGGATCTGATCCAGGAATGCCGGTCCAGTGGTCTTTCTGATAAATGCTGGTGTCAGGAACATCATATCCATACAAGCAACTTTTATTACCAGATACGAAGACTTCGACAAAAAGCCTGTGAGATACCGGAACCAGTCCATTCTTCTTTCTCAGGAAAACAGGAAGTTGTACCGCTTTCTTTTGAGGAACCGGCAGTCTGCCCATCCTCAGTGCAGCTCAAAACGGATACCATTCCAGACTCTGTTATAAAGATCACTTATCACAGTTTCCAGATTGAGATCACCAACGCAGCAGACCGTGAGACCATATTTCATACGTTATCAGCGCTGCAGGATTTATGTTAGGTGATCTGTCCGGTGTGTCTAAGATCTTCGTTATCACCGGACGTACAGATATGCGAAAAAGTTTCGACGGGCTTATGGCTATCATACGCGATACTTATGAACTCGATCCGTATGCAAATGCAGTTTATCTTTTCTGCGGAAGGGATAGCCGGAAACTTAAGGCACTCCATTTTGATAAGGATGGTTTTGTGCTGCTCCAGAAAAGGCTTGACGGAAACGGCAGGTTCCAGTGGCCGCGGAATGCTTCGGAAGCCCGTCTTTTGACGCGTCAGGAATTCCGGTGGCTTATGGAAGGTCTTTCCATCGATCAGCCCAAAGCAATCAAAGGCACAGGCAGAAAAAAAGATTTCTAATCCTTTGTGCAAAACAGAGAATTTTAAATTTTCTATATCCGTGACAGCAGGCAGCTGCCAGACACTTATCCACTGCTTTCTTTTTTCCTTTCGAATGCGATGTGGATGAGACTCAAAAAAACATCTGTTTTAAAACAGCAGGTGGATATCTTTCCTAAAAGAATGAGCATACAGGCATATCTTTCATTTTTTTAGGAAAGATATCCACAACTGAGGTACCGTCAGATTGACAGTACCATCTGTCCCGTCTGTTTGCCATATCCCCGTACTTCTTTTATAATAGGGATAAGAAAACAAAGGACGGAAATGCCATGCCTCATGATACAGAAGATATGATCCAGCTTTTATTAAGCACGAATAAAGAACAGGAACAGACCATTGTGGATCTCAGAGCTACCATAAAAGAGCTCCGCAGCACTATTGCGAACCTGAACGAGACGATAGATGAACTGAAAAGGAAGATCTTTGGAACATCCAGCGAAAAGACCAGGCGTCCTGATCAGGAGGAAGGGATCCAGGAGGAAGAAACGGTGACCGTTGTAAAAGAACATACACGGACCAGAAGAAAAAAGTCTGTTCGTGCAGATCTGTATGAGGCCCTTCCCATAAAAGAGATCTCCTGCGATGTTCCCCCGGAAGAAAGGATCTGTCCGGACTGTGGTTCCCCGATGGAACACCTGGGGTATAAGTTTGTCCGGGAAGAACTGCGTATCACTCCGGCAAAAGTGGTAAGGGTCCATTACATGCAGGAAACCCTTATGTGTCCTGTATGTCGGCAGGAGGATGAAACAACGATCGTAGAGGCAAAAACACCGACACCGCTTCTTGCCCATAGTCCCGCATCGCCGGATATGGTGGCAATGGTCATGTACCAGAAAAGCTTTCTGCACCTTCCCTTTTACCGTCAGTCAAAAGACTGGATGGAAAAAGGGGTGCCTGTCCCAAGAGAAACTGCAGCGCGCTGGTACAATTACTGTTCATTGGAATATCTCTCTCCAGTCTATGAAGTAATGCATCAGGAACTGCTGGCAAGAGAGATCCTCCATGCAGACGAGGTACCCTGTCAGGTGCTTCATGAAGAGGGAAAAACTGCCACTTCAAAATCCTATATGTGGATCTACCTGAGCGGGACTGATGGAAAACCACCGATCATCCTGTATGATTACAGACCCGGACGGAGCGGGGATTATCCGATAGAATTTCTCCATGGTTTCACTGGGATGCTCCAGTGTGATGGGTATAGTGCATACGGCAGGATCGAAGATGTTGTCCTGGTCTGCTGTCTTGCCCACTGCAGGCGTAAGTTCTTTGAAGCAGTCCCAAAAGCACGTCAGAAAAAGCTGAAACTTCTGGACATTAATTCTGAACAGGAACTTGCAGAACCTCCGCAGGGAACTGCAGAAGACAGTTCCCTGCTCCCTGCCGAAAAAGGAGTTGCATTCTGTAACCGTCTTTTCTATATGGAACGTCTCTACAAAGAACTTCCACAGGAAAAACGAAAACAGAAACGCCAGGAAACAGAACCTGCCATCTGGAATGAATTCTGGACATGGTTGGAAACCCTGGAGCCTGCTGGCGGGAGTAAGCTTGAAAAAGCGGTAAACTATGCCTTTAATCATAAAGAGACCCTTATGAATTATCTGCTGGATGGAAGATGCGAGATCTCTAATAATGCAGCGGAACGTCGGGCAAAAACCTATGTGACGGGGCGTAAAAACTTTCTGTTTCATGATACTGCTGATGGAGCAACGGCAAGTGCTATTGTATTGAGTCTCATAGAAACAGCGAAAGCCAATAACCTGAACATCTATCATTATCTCTACACCTTGCTGCTGTATATGCCGGACTATAAAAATGAGCCCGCAGGCATAAAACAGCTGCTGCCATGGAGTGACTTTATAAAAGAAAGATGTACAGGGATCATAGATATCGAAAAAGTAAGACCTGAAGAACGTGGGAACCTGAATATTTAAAGTTCCCTGAAAGTCGTGACCGGGTGATTATTCATCGCTTACAAACTTGGAGTACCAGATATTTCTTTGCAAGTATTTAGAATTAAGTTCCTATAATTGTCACAATCTTTCAATAAATCAAAAGAATATGGTGTTGTGCCGTTTTCAACTTCATTTTTGAAAGACTTCTGCTTACATAAAATAATATTATTCTTGAAATGGAGATTATCCATATCTTCGGGATTTCCAGTGTGAAATAGTTTTTCTTGTATTGCTGCGTATTTTATCATTGCAAGGAGTTCACTAATGTACAGATATAGATTTACTAATTGGGGTGCAATAATTTCTTTAACTTTCTTTTCTTGTTTTATAACAGGAAGATAATCTACCATATAGTAAAACATTAAGCTTGTCACATACGCAGAAGTAAAAATATTGCTCATTTGAGCTACGTTATCCCAAAAGTTGCTCTTAGGAGAGTCAAAAATATATGATATTATTGCAGGTGGTTCAAAAATATATGGAATGGATGAATTTTTTATCAACAAGATAATGCTAATAAAAAAGATAGCAGACAATATTTTATGGCGTTTGTAAAAGGTCATAGTCAATCCCCCCTTTTTTCTTTTTCTGGCTTGTACCATTCGGTCAAAACAGATTCTACCTGTGCGATTAGCTTCTTCTTATTGGAAATATAAGAAACATAGTGCAAAAAGATATTGTTGGACAGATCGCCGAGAGCATATTCAGCAGCTATACTGTCTTTAATTCTCTGTATTCTTAGTATAACAAAAACAGCATCAGAAATCGAATTAAAGGAACATAATCTTTAAGGAAAATAAAAGCGGGTCTTTCTCTTGTTTTTTGTGCACTTTTATAAAGAGTAGATGCTCCAGACAGAGAAAAACAACAGGATGCAGCTGTTTTCTCTGTAACCAGATAATACCAAAGGGAGATAACAGTAAAACTGTCAGGTTAACTGTTATCTCCCTTTATTTCCATGTTACTGAAAACAAAAAAACCTCTGAACAGACTATAGCAACTTATTTGTAATTGCGTGGGCTGTTGCAGAACGGGCAGCAGAACAGGTATCGGGATTCTTGCTGCAATATCCGTAAAATAAACAGTCTATCAAAAACAATTGCCCGACTTTAGCTGCAACTGAACCGGATTGCAGAGGACTCTCATTATAACCACATTGTAATACTACTGAGGCAAATTCAGCTCCTGCAGATTTTGGAAAATGTGTAATAAGAATTACAGGAACATGGCGCTTGGAAGCAATCTGCAAGGTGTCACACATGTCTTTGGTAGAACCTGAATAAGAGAAGAAAAGGATTGCATCTTTTGAATCAGCCATTGCAATTGCACTGGCCTGCATGTGGGAATCACAGATATGTACAAAATTAGGAGAAGCTGTAGAAAAACGAGCCCATGCTTCCATTGCCATGATCATACTTCCTCCCTGACCGAAACAATATATACGGCGAGAAGACGAAAGGATTGATATTGCCTTAGACATTTCTTCTTCATCATAAAGCGCATAACTTTCATTTAAAGAAAGAAGATTGGCTGCGTGTACTTTCGCACATATAGTAGAAATAGAATCTTCAGAAGATACGGGTTCAGCGGAATTACTGGAATCACCAAGATCGGTGGTACGGTCTGCCTGGGCTAAAGCCAGTTTAAAAGCATTATATCCGGAAAGGCCTAATCCGCGGCAAAAACGGGTTATGGTAGCTTCGGATACCTTGCAGTTTTCTGCTAAGGAAGTAATAGAAAGATATTGAGTTTCTGTGGTATGAGAAAATACATAATCTGCCAGTTTTTTTCCGGATTTGGTAAGAGAATGATATTGTTCGGTAATGGAATCAAGAATACTGTCTGCCATGCTAAAACCTCCATCAAAGTGTAAAAATAATGTCATGAATTGCTCTGGTGTTTTGTAAATATGGATGAAACTGGCAATTCCTGTATTGAAAAATATTATAAGACAAGATTTAATTGTATGCAAGAAGATATTTTCATTATATTTATGAATGAAAAGAATTTTATTATATTTATTATAAAATATATAATTTATATTTGGAAAACTAATTTGTATTGTGCAAATATACCTAAAATAAAAAATATTTTCATATATAAATTATATTGAAAATATTTTTTATAAATGCTATAGTTTTTGTACAATAAATAAATGAGATACAAAAAGGATTGGTACAATAATAGGAGGAAAAAAGAATGAAGACAAAAAAATTAGTAGCGATATTTTTAACAGCAGTAATGGCAGCGTCTGCAATGAATGTAACAGCATTTGCCGGACAAGCTTCCGATTCAACTGAAAGCTTGAAAATTGTTATGAAGCCAGGTGATTTGACTGCGAATGGAAGCCGTATTGATACTCCTTGGCTTAATCGGTCTATGGGAAATAATCTTATGTTTAGGGCTTTGTTTATTGCAACTAATAGTGATTTGACAGAAGTTAAAGGTGATCTTGCGGAAGATTATAATGTAAGTGAAGATGGACTTACATATACAATTACTTTAAAGGATGGACTTTCCTGGTCTGATGGCGAAGCCTTAACAGTAGATGATGTACAGTGGTCTATTGAAACTGCGTTAAAGGCAGCAAAAATTAATTCTATTTATACTGCAGCATTTGCAAACATTGATTCTATGGAAACAGATGGAAACACAATAACAATTAAAATGAAGACACCGTATGCTACAATGTTGGATGTACTTGCGCAGTTTGCAATTTTACCAAAACATTGTCTGGAAAATACTGATCCATTAAATATGGAGGCTGATGATTATTGGAAAAAGCCTGTTACATCTGGAATGTTTGTCTTAGACGAACTTAATACAGGAAATTATTATACATTGAAATATAATGATAAATATGAAGGAACAGAACCTAAAATTAAAAATGTTACTTGTTATTATGTAAATGACTATTTAACGGCCGCACAGGATGGAAAAGCAGATTTTATTGTTGATACAGATCCGGCTTTAGAGGAAGCACTTAATGGAATGGATAACTTTACTGCATACAGTATTGATTCCCTTTTCTATAAATATCTTATCTTTAATATGAAAGGTACGGATGGAAAAGAAAATGAAGCTATGCAAAATGTAGAAGTTAGAAAGGCATTAATTGAAGCGATTGATAGAGCAACGCTTGCAACTCTTTATCCAAATGCATCAGTATTGAATAGTGGTGTACCAAACGACAATGATGCTTATAATGGTTTTGAATATACATTTGATGCTGATAAGGCAAAAGCTGATCTGGAAGCTTCAGGATATGACATGGGCAGAACATTAAAAATCTGTTATTACAATAATGATCAGACATCTGTTGATTTGATTAATACAATTGTTTATTATATTGAACAGACTGGACTCAAAGTAGAGGCGACTTTGTCAAGTGATGGAACAACTGATTTATTTACTACAAGGGATTATGATATTGGATTTAAAGGCAAGGGTGCTTTTTCTATTAATGAATGGTATACAGAGTACATGAGCACAGATGGTCTGTTTTCTAATATCTTTGGCGGTGATACAGATTTTGATGAACCAATTGCCAAACTTACAACAGCTACTTCCGCTGAAGAAACAAAGACAGCACTGGAAAATCTAGAAACACTGGAGCAGGAAAAAGTATATAAAATTCCGTTGTTTACGGTCGGTACATATGCGTTTGTAAGTGATAAAGTGACACTTCCTGAAGGAGTAGAATTCTGTAATCCTTTATATATGAATGATATAGACTTTACAGATTGGGAAATGAATGAATAAATAAAATATGAGGATGGCTTTTACGGCACAGAGTTTCGTTGGAAAAGTCATTGATATATCATATGAGGTAATTGATATGTTTAAATATATTATAAAAAAGATACTTATGATGATTCCAATGTTACTTGTAATAAGCTTCCTTATTTATTATGGGATGCGTGCTTCTGGAGTAGATCCGATAAATTTTATGGTCACTCCGGAGACATTATCCCAGAATTCCGGAAATGTAGAAGCTTTACGTGAATCATTGGGTTTGAATGATCCGCTTATTGTACAGTATGTCAGATGGCTTGGTGATATTTTGCATGGAAATCTGGGATATTCATTTGATGGAACACCTGTAGTTACCATACTTAAAACACGTTTACCATATACATTTGAACTTGCAGGCTATTCGCTTGTTTTATCGGCCATTCTTGGAATTGGAATTGGGATTATATCAGCAGTGAGACAGAATGGAATTGTTGACTATGTGGGAAGAATACTGGCTGTACTTGGACAGGCAATTCCACAATGTCTTGTTGGAATTATTTTAATTGAAATTTTTTCGATAAAATTAGGATGGTTTCCATCAGGAAATCGAATGAATCCAGATGCTGTTAATAAATATTTAGATGCATTTCAGCATTTATTTCTTCCAGTATTAACACTTACAATTGGTATGGTGGCGGTACTTATGAGATATGCGAGAAATACAATGTTGGATGTTCTGAATAGTGATTATATCAAAACCGCACGCTCTAAAGGAATACCAGAGTGGAAAGTATATATTAAACACGGATTTAGAAATGCTATGCGTCCGGTATTGGTTGTACTGGTATTCCGTATTCCTATGTTAGTTGGAGGTTCTGTTGTTATTGAGAGTGTATTTTCATATCCAGGAATTGGAGTAACACTTACAAATTCTATTGTATCAGGAGACTATCCAACTGTATTAATAATAAGTTTGATTATTGCGGCTGCAATGCTGGTATGTTCATTTTTGGTGGATGTATTAAATGCATTACTTGATCCACGAGTAAGACTTGGAGAATAGTAAGGAGGCAGATGATGAGTAATTCTTCGACAAGTATTAAAGAACAAAATAAGAATATGGCTTTCACATTGTTTAGGCGTAATATTCGTAAATTTGAGCAAAATAAATTAGCGGTTTTTGGGTTGATTATCATAGTGATTGTTACGGGAGCATGTATAATTGGAAAACTTACAGGGATTGATTATGCAACGCCTGTGCTGCCAGAAATGAAAAAACCACCAAGTGCAGAACATTGGTTTGGAACAGATACTATGGGAAGAGATTTGTTTGCCAGAGTATTGGTAGGAGGATGTTATTCTATTTTTATAGGTGTTTTTTGTTCTGTTATGAGCGCAATAGTAGGAGCGGGTCTTGGCGCATTGGCAGGCTACTTTGGCGGAAAAATTGATGCAGTTCTGGTACGAATATCTGAGTTATTTCAGACCTTTCCTCAGACGGTATTAATTATGATGCTGGTAGCCATTATCAAACAGAGAGGTATGCAGAATCTGATTTTTATTTTTATTGTAACTGGATGGATGACAACTTTTCGTATGGTGAGAAACGAATATATATCTTTAAAACAGGAAACATATGTAAAGGTTTGTGAAGCATTTGGAATCAGTAAAAGTAATATTATGTTTAAACAGATTCTTCCTAATGTAAAAAGTCCAATTATTGTTTCTATTACAACAAATGTAGCTGCATTCATTTTGTCAGAAGCGGGAATCTCTTTTATTGGTTTGGGAATTGCAGACAGTACACCTACTTGGGGAAATATTTTAAATATTGCAAAAGCAGCATCCGTGGTAACAAATCAGTGGTGGATATGGTTATTCCCAGGATTGGCAATCAGTTTATTTTCACTTGCAATTAACTTTCTCGGAGATGGTCTGAGAGATGTTATGGATGCAAAACAACAATAAGGAGTGAGAACTGTGGATACACGAGAAATTATACTTAATGTAGAAAATCTGAATACAACATTTATATCAGATAAAAAGAAAATCCATATTGTAAAGGATGTCTCATTCCAGGTAAAAAGAGGAAAGACTTTAGCTGTGGTTGGAGAATCTGGTTGCGGAAAAAGTGTGACTATGAATTCAGTAATGCGATTTCTTGGTCGAAACGCAATTGTTGAGGCAAAAAGTATTCAATACAATGCATTGAAAAATGGTGAAGTGAAAGAGTATCATCTGGAACAGGTAAAAAATAAAGATATCAATGGTTCGATGATGAGAGAATTGCGTGGGCCGGATATGGCAATGGTTTTTCAGGATCCAATGTCAAGTCTGAATCCGGTTTACAAAGTTGGAAATCAGGTTGCAGAAGGATTTTTACAGCATAACAGGGGAATGACCAAAAAACAAGCTCGTGAAAAAGTATTAGAGATGTTCAGAAAGCTGGGAATTCCTGATCCGGAAGAACGAATTGACTGTTATCCACATCAGTTTTCCGGTGGAATGAAGCAGCGAGTTGTTATTGCGATTGCAATGATCTGTAATCCGGATTTGATTATCTGTGATGAGCCAACTACTGCGCTGGATGTAACTATTCAGGCTCAGATTATGGAACTGTTGAAAGAACTTCAGGTAAAAGAGGGAAAATCAATTGTTCTGATTACTCATAACATGGGACTTGTAGCTGAGATGGCAGATGAGGTCTGTGTTATGTACATGGGAAGAGTTGTAGAGTTCGGAAAACTGGAGGACATTTTTGATAATACCTGTCATCCATATACAAGAGCACTGTTAAGAAGTGTTCCTGTTTTGGGTATGCCAGAGGGACAGAAACTGGAGACAATTCCGGGATCAACACCGAATCCGGCTGATCTGAAAGAAGGCTGTGAATTTGCAGACCGTTGCTCGGAATGTACCGAAAAATGTAGAAAAGGTACGATTCCAAACTATGAAGTGAGTCCGGGACATTATGTACGTTGTGTACGTTTCGATTCTTATCCGGAGGTAAAAAGATGACTGATGACAGAGAAGTAATTTTAAAAGTTGAGAATTTAAGAACATGGTTTCCGGTTAAAAAAGGAACATTCAAAAAAGTTGTAGACCATGTTAAAGCGGTAGATGACGTCAGTCTGGAAATATACAAGGGTGAGACATTGGGAATCGTTGGAGAGTCAGGATGTGGTAAATCTACTTTTGGGAAGTCAATTATGAGACTGGAGCAGATTACAGACGGTAAAGTAATATTTAATTACGATGGTCAGTTTAAAGATGTTGCTCAGTTTGATAAAAAAGAAATGTTTGAATTCAGAAAAAAGGTACAGATGGTTTTTCAGGATCCTTATTCAGCGTTGAATCCGCAGAAAACCATTTATACTTCATTTGAAGAACCATTAAAGACACATGGATATACTTCCGTAGAAGAACGGGAAGCAATCATGCAGAGGGTACTGAAACTGGTAAATATTCCAACAGATTATCTGATGAGATATCCGCATGAGTTTTCTGGTGGACAGAGACAGCGCCTCTGTATTGCGAGAGCGCTGGAAGTAATGCCGGAAGTTCTGATCTGTGATGAACCGGTATCTGCACTGGATGTTTCCATTCAGGCACAGGTACTCAACCTGATGAAAGATATTCAGAAAGAAATGAATCTGACATATTTATTCATTGCACATGATCTGTCTGTTGTTCAGTATATGTCTGACCGTGTTATGGTTATGTATCTTGGAAGTATTGTTGAGGTGGCAGATTCAAGAACTCTTTATGAAGAAACTCTTCATCCATACACAAAAGCATTGTTATCTGCGATTCCGATTGCTGATATTCATGTTAAGAAGAAACGGCAGATTCTGGAGGGTGAAGTTCCCAGTCCGATACATAAACCGACAGGATGTCCGTTCCATAACCGTTGTCCACAGTGTATGGAAATTTGTAAGAAAGAAAGACCTGTGCTTGCAGAAAAGGGAAAAAATGGACATATGGTTGCATGTCATCTATATGATGGTAAATAATAAATGTATGACAGGAGAGAACTAAGAAAATGATCTATACTGATTTGGAAAATCTGAAACACTATCAGGGAATCAACAAAAACTTAGACACTGCAATTCGATATCTTATTGAGAAGGGAACAGAAAATCTGGTTCCAGGACGCAATGATGTAGACGGAGACAATGTATTTGTCAATGAGTTCAGCTATATGACGATTCCGGAATCTGAGGCTATATTTGAAGCGCATTTTGATTATGCGGATGTGCATATGGTATTATCCGGCAGCGAGTACATTGGGGTAACAGATATCAAAAAGCTGGAAGTAACAAAAACGGATAAAGAAAATGATTGCATTTTGGGAAATGGAAAGGTGGAAAATATGCTACTTATGACACCGGGAAAAGTTTTAATTGTACTCCCGGAAGATGCGCACATGGTAAAAGTTCAGAATGGAACAGCCGTGGAAGCAAAAAAAGCCGTCATGAAAATTAAAGTTAATTAAGCTATATAGGAAGAGGATAACAAAAAATGAGAGATACAACAAAATATCAGGGAATTATTCCTGCATTTTATGCATGCTACGATGAAGAAGGAAATATCAGCACTAAAGGCGTAGAAGATTTAACACATTATCTTGTGAAAAAAGGTGTAAAAGGCGTTTATGTGGGTGGTTCATCAGGCGAATGTATTTATCAGAGTGTAGAAGAAAGAAAAATTGTACTCGAACATGTTGTGAAAGCTGCAGAGGGAAAACTTACTATTATTGCTCATGTAGCATGTAATAATACAAAAGACAGTAAAGTGCTGGCAGCGCATGCAGAAAGTCTTGGTGTGGATGCGATTGCAGCAATTCCTCCGATTTATTTTCATTTACCAGAATATGCGATTGCAGAATATTGGAATGATATTTCATCAGCAGCACCAAATACAGATTTTGTAATTTATAATATTCCTCAGCTTGCAGGAGTTGCGTTGACAATGCCGTTATTCCATAAAATGCTTGAAAATCCGAATGTAGCTGCAGTCAAAAACAGTTCAATGCCAGTTCAGGATATTCAGATGTTTAAAATGGACGGTGGGGAAGGATTTACAGTGTTTAATGGACCAGATGAGCAATTAGTGAGTGGTCTTGCCATGGGAGCTGATGGTGGAATTGGTGGTACATATGGTGTTATGCCGGAACTGTTCCTTAAAATTTTCAAATTAACTAAACAGGGAGAAATCAAAAAAGCTCAGGAAATCCAGTATGCAGCAGATGCTATTATTTATAAGATGTGCAGCGGGCATGGAAGTATGTATGGAATTATCAAAGCTATTCTTCGCAAGAGAGAAGGACTGGAAATTGGTGGAGTAAGAAAACCAATGCCGGCACTGGTCGAGTCAGATATGGCGATTGCCGATGAATGTGCTAAAATGATTGATGAAGCAGTTAAGAAATACTGCTAAAAAGGAGGTATAATGAATCAGTATTTATTTCTTGTTCGTTCGGTGTTGAATCCACAGGCGATGGAGAATGTACAGCTTTTGGTTGAAAAGGCTGTGAAAGATACAGAAAATAATCCTATGTTCACAGAAGATAAGCCATGGGAAGTGCGTATAGATAATGGCTATCCTAATGTCATCTATGATCCGGAAGAAAAAATATATAAATGTTTTTATACACTGATTATTGAAGATAAAGACAGTTGGATGGTTTCAAGAGAAGAGAGAGCTTCCAGAAATTATAATCCAAGACCGGACAGAGTAACTGGTTTTGCCTATGCAGAGAGTAAGGATGGTATTCATTGGGAAAAACCAAATCTTCATCGTGTATCATGGAATGGAAACTCAGATAACAATTTACTTTTTAAATATGCGCATGGAACAGGTGTTATGCTGGATTTGCATGAGACGGATCCCGGACGCAGATATAAAATGGTAACAAAGATTGATTATCCGATAGAAGAACAGCATATGGCTGTTTCTTATTCACCAAATGGTATTGACTGGGAGAAACCTACTCCATGGCCGAAATATAATCCCCCGGCTGATAGTCATAATCTTCCTTTCTGGAATGAAAAAGAGAATTGTTACATGCTTCTTTCCAGAATCTGGCGTGATGGGGTCCGTATTACTACAATCAGCAGAAGTGATGACTTTTTGAACTGGAGTAAACCACAGGAATGCATCAGAGGTCAGGGATTTGAAAATCAGATTTATGCGATGCCTGCATTTAAATGGGGAAACTGCTATATAGGTCTGGCTTCCATGTTTCACGAAGGTGACAGAGATGCAGAAAATTTTGATACGGTAGACCTGGAATTAACTTATGCAGAAGATCCTTTGAAATTTGATTTTGTTGCAGTTGGGCAGCATGTCATTGACCGTGGAAATGGAAAGTATCCGGATGGAGAATTTGACTGTGGATGTATTTATGCATCACCGGCTGTTTTTTCACCAGACGGAGATATGTGGATTTACTATATGGGAGGAAATGGACAACATACAAATTTCCGTGAAAGTTCTTTGGGAAGAGCAAAATGGAAGAAAGATAAATTTGCTGCATTAACTCCGAGAAAGAATGAAAAAGACAGTGTTATTGCAACAAGCCGTATGTGTGTATTAGGAAATACGCTGGAACTTCTGGCTGACCATATGGAAGGGGTTGCTGATGCAGATCTGGAAGTAGAAGTTGCACCGAACTGGTCTGAACTTGCAATTGAAGGATTTAGTTTCTCAGACAGTAAAGTGACTGAGAATGGAGATAAGCTTAAGATTGAATTTACAGGACACAGTCTGGAAGAATTAAAAGATCAGAAAGTTGTCTTTAAAATCCGTTTTAAAGGATATAAATTATGGGCAATTAACGGTGATATAAAAGCTGCTGAACACAGATTGTTTGAAGGACTTATTTAATCAATTGTAAACAGTTAGTTTTCTATCTCTTAAATGAATGTATGTAAAAAAGCAAAGGACGAAAGCGTACCTTTGCTTTTTTATTGATAAAGCTGCGATTTTTGGGTTTTGGATTATTTGCCAATCTTAAATAATTTTTGACATTCTTACAGAGGCGTGATACTATAATCATAGAAGAAGTGTCACTTGAGAGGTTAGTTTGAAAAGGATATAACTGATAAATGTCGCTTCTTTATATTGTATGAGGGATAACAGTTCAAGGATTCGAATATATATAGCTCTGTTAGTAAATGGTTTATTTATAAGCAGATGTTGTTATATTGGAAAGCGGGGGAAAGTATATGGCAGATATTTACAAATTTGTAAAAAAGTCAAATAATAGTCGTCCTTTATATACTAGTTATGAATTAAGCAAGAATGTAAAGGATAAAAGAATTGGCGAAGGAATCAGCGAGGCTGAATTTGCATCTAAATATGGCATTACCATGGAGCTATTACAAAGAATTGAAGAAGGTAATAGCAGTTTCTCGCCTAAGTTATATAGAGTATGTGGTAAGATATTGGGATTGTCAACGGAAGAACTGCTGTCAGAAATAAATGATGATATGGCGGCTGCAAATTTCAGATCAGATGCGAATGACAGTAATGTTCAGGGGACGTTTGATTTGGCTAATATGTTGTTTAATGAAATTATCATGCAAAAAAAAATCGGAATAAACTGATAAGGCGGTGTTTTTTTGAAAAAATTAAGTGAAGAAGAAAAAACAAAGCTGTATGAAGAGGTTCACCCAATTGCTCTTGAGTATAGAGAATCTTTTATTCATAAAGATGAAGTAATAAAAGATACTTTTAAAACAATAGAGCAGTTGGGTTTTTTGCTTATCAGATTTCCTGCAATTGGTGAAAATACTTCTTTAAGTGGCTTTACGATATATAAAGCCCCTTATAATTGTATTTATATTAACAGCAGGCAAAATCTTGGCAGACAATATTTGTCATGCTGGCATGAATGTTACCATATTCATACTGGCGAGGGAAATGGAATAAGTTACACAGAAAATCTTATGGAGGATCCAATTGAATATAAGGCAAATGCTTTTGCGAGTGTTATTTTAATGCCGGATAATTTAGTAAAAAGATATATTGCTCTACATAATATTTCTTTACAATACTTAAGACATGAAGATATTATTCGGATGCAAAATTATTTTAATGTGGGATATTCTGCTATGTTATCAAGAATTATACAATTGTATCCTGCATATAAAAAAAATTTACAAAATAGATATGCTATAGCCAGAAATACAGAAAACCAGCGAAAATTATTGGAAGAAAAAACAAAGGCGGTTCATGGAAATCTACAATTAATACATGCTACTAATGATATTTATATTCCAGACTCTTTTTATAATGATATTACTTTTAATTTGGATAAAAAGAGAATATCTAAAGAAAAGGCTTTTGAATTATTAAAAGTCGTTGATGGATTGAATAATGATTTATAAGGGCGAAGAATTATCAAATTATCCAATCTGCGATACTGATATTTGGGTAGATGTTATTCTTGCAAAATTGGATGATGAATTAATAGGAAAATATGAAAAAATTGTAGTGGCTGATGTTGTAGAAAAAGAAATATTGAATTTTGGCAAAAATCCATATTTCAAAGTTATCGCTGAAAAATATGAAGTACTTAAGAAGAATGAAAAAATTGTTGTAATTGAGCATAGTGACATAGAGGAAGAAGACAAAAGATTTCTGGAAAAACAGTTGGTTGAATGTGATGACAGATTCAAAACAGGATTAGAAGATTCACCACATGAAAAACATAAAGGAGAAATTGTCTCTGCGATTTATGCTGAATATTTTGAATGTCCATTTTTGAAAAGCAACGACGGAGCATTTCATGAAGGTAACATGGGACGTGTAGCATTTCCTGATCTGGTGGTCAAAAACAGAGAAGATATGTTGAGAGACTTGACAGATGAACGATGCAGACATGAGTACAGACAGGCGATTATTGATAACAGAGCTTTTATGAATGAAGGAAGCAGAATATATGAAGAAGAGAAAAATACAATAGTTACTGAAGTACAAGTTCAGAATTTATTATTGAAATTAAGAGGAATGCATTAAAATGTGAAAAAGCCGGAAAGAAATCCATATAAACGGATTTCTTTTCGGCTTTTTTATAAAATGGTTTTTCTAGTATCCGAATAAGTTTTTTACAGTTTCTGAGAAGCGAGATAATAAGCCCCTAGAAGCCCGGCAGAATTTCCAAGTTCTGCGCTGGAAATCTGTACATGTGCAAAGCTGGACATAACCATCTGTGGGATTCGTGCGTGAATCTGTTCCAGAATGTAAGGCTGAACCATAATACCACCGCCGAGAACTACGCAGGAAGGATTAAAAATATGGATTAGGGTTGCAAGACCAAGTACGATCTCATCAATCCATTTGTTTACAACTTCTTTGATTTCCGGGCGTTCCAGATTTGCAAAAATCTGACGGCCGTTGATAAGAGACGGGTCTACAGCGGAAATCATTTTTACCAGAGCAGTAGCGGAAGCATAACGTTCATAACATCCGTCAAACGGGTCTGTGCCGGAGAGTTTTTCTTCTGCGTGGGTAATGATGGCACCAAATTCTCCTGCCGAGAAGGAAGAACCGTGGTAAACCTGTTTGTTTTCAATAATGGCACCACCGACACCAGTCCCGTACGTAAGGCAGAGAAAAGAATTTTTTCCTTTTCCTGCACCGAAAACAGCTTCTCCGAGAGCTGCGCTGTTAACATCGTTTTCTACTGCAACAGGAACATGAAAGAGTTTTTGGAGAATTTTTTTAAATTGTGTGCCTGTGTAATCAGGGATGTTGCTGTTGGCATAAATAATAGAACCTTCATCAGGATTGACCTGTCCGGCAGTACTGATACCGATGGCATCAAAAGGGAGATACTGTTCAGAAAGACGGCAGATAGTATTCAAAATGTGAGTACCGCCCCTGAAGGCCTCGGTTGGGTATTCTTTGGTTTCTTCGAGATGTCCGTTCTTGCAGATTCCGTATTTGATCGCGGTACCGCCAATGTCGAAGACTAAAATTTTCATAAGTGGCTCCTTTCTTTTTATAGAATTCCATAAAATAATGCAATTATTACAACTTGTCGGATTATGAAGGACAGGGAAGATATCTGCAAGATATGCCGACGTACAGCGAAGACACCTGACGCAGGATTTCATACTCTGATGGGCTGAATTAAGATGCATTGTTTTAGAGGATTGTGATAAAATCAGTATAGCATACATGGGATATAAAATCATTATAAAATGAAAAAAAATTTCATAATATAACAACAAATAAAATTTATAACAAATTTAAAATGAAAAAAAATTTGATGCAGAAATAGAAACCTGATGTTAGAATAAAAACATCATATGATATGCATTACCTATTCACATCAGGAAATATTTATGAGAAGATAATCCCCTCAGTCACAGCAGGCAGACCATTTGGATACGGTCTGATCTGATACAGAAGAGCTGAGACAAAAGAAAGGAACAATACGAATGAGATTATTGATCGTGCGACATGGAGATCCGGATTATTCCATTGATTCTCTTACAGAAAAAGGCTGGAAAGAAGCAGAATATCTGTCAGAAAGGCTGTCAAAACTTGATGTAAAGGATTTCTATGTATCGCCTCTTGGAAGGGCAAAGGATACAGCCTCTTTTACATTGAAGAAAATGAACCGTACAGCAGTTGAGTGTGACTGGTTACGGGAATTTGATGTTCTGATCGATCGCCCGGATGTTACTGACAGGCAGAAGAGATTATGGGACTGGCTTCCACAGGACTGGACACAGGATGAGAGATTTTACCAGTATGATCACTGGTATGAAAACGAGAGATTTCAGCAATCTGATGTCAAGAGATATTATGATCATGTAACAGGAGAGTTTGATAAGCTTCTTGCTGAACATGGTTATGTACGTGAAGGACATTATTACAGAGTGGAGAAACCAAATGAAGATACCCTGGTATTCTTCTGCCATTTTGGTCTGGAATGTGTGCTTCTTGCGCATCTGATCGGTGCTTCTCCAATGGTACTGTGGCATGGATTCTGCGCAGCACCAAGTTCAGTGACAACTGTCAATACAGAAGAACGAAGAGAAGGAATCGCAAGTTTTCGTATTAGTGCATTTGGTGATATTTCCCATTTATATGTGCATGATGAACCACCGGCATTTGCTGCAAGATTCTGTGAAATGTACAGTAATACGGATGAGCGCCACGATTAATTAATTAGTACATCGTTTTCGAAAACGATGTGCTAGATCAGGTAAGCCACTTGCGGAGGCTGCGAAAAGCAATAAGCGGTGGATGCGGATAGAATGACAGAACTGAAAGGAAATATAGAATATTGATATCAAAGACAATGAAAGCAATTCTGCATGCGCTGTCATATGGAAATATTGAGCTGGAATCTTCCAGAAGAATGGCAGATCTGAAGCAACTGGATGCCATGCGGATTTTTGTAAAAAAGCTGGATGTCAGAGTTTATAATGGAGAACATGAGGTCCCGGTCAGACTGTATTTTCCGACAGAAGAGGCAATGCAGGCGGGGATCGTAGAGGGAAATACATTTCCGATTCTCCTGTTTTTCCATGGTGGCGGATGGGTAACTGAGAGTGTGGAGAATTACGACCGTGTATGTGCCAGAATGGCACAGGCAACTGCACATATTGTAGTTTCTGTAGAATACAGACTGGCACCAGAGCATAAGTTTCCGGTTCCGCTGGAGGATTGTTATGCAGCAACGAAAGCGCTTTATACCAATCAGCTGATCTTAAACACTGATCCGGAGAAAATTACGATCATCGGGGACAGTGCAGGAGGAAATCTGACAGCAGCAGTATGTCTGATGGCAAGAGACAAAGGCGAGTTTACACCACGCCGTCAGATACTGATCTATCCTGCACTTGGAAACTGTTATACAGAGGAATCTCCTTACAGGTCTGTACAGGAGAATGGCTGTGATTATCTTCTTACATCAGTAAAAATGGAAGATTATCTGAATCTTTATCAGAGTTCAGCAGAGGACAGACAGAATCCGTATTTTGCACCGATACTGGAGAAGGATCTGAGAAATTTGCCTGAAACATTAATTCTCACAGCAGAATATGATCCTTTGCGCGATGAGGGAGAAGTATATGGCAGAAAACTTTATGCTGCAGGAAATCATGTGGAAGTACACAGGATTTACGGAGCATTTCATGGATTTTTTGCGCTGGGAATCAAATTTCTGCATGTACAGGAGAGTTTTAAATATATTAACCAGTTTCTGAATAAGAGTTATGAGAAAATTCTACAGTAATCCCCAAGAAGATTGCTACAGGACAAAGAGGTAAGCAGGAACGAAAAAGAAGGCAGGAAAATTATGGATACAGGATACTCAAAATGGAGAAAACTGGATAATGCAGCGTTGGCATTTCCGCTGGTAACAGGAAAGAATGACACCAGAGTGTTTCGTTTCTATTGTCAGTTAAAGGAAGAAGTCAATGGGGAAATCCTTCAGGCAGCACTGGATCAGACAATGGAGAAATATCCATTGTTCCAGGCGGTTCTGAGAAAAGGGCTGTTCTGGTTTTATCTGGAGCACAGAGACATCAGGGCAGTGGTAAAGCCGGAGACGGAACCACCATGCAGCCGTTTATATATTCCGGATAAGAAATCCCTTTTATTTCAGGTGAGTTATGACAAAAACAGAATTAATTTTGAGGTGTTTCATGCATTGACAGATGGCACCGGAGCCATGCATTTCCTGCAGGAACTGGTTCAGGATTATCTGATCCTGGCACATCCACAGGCAGATCTTCTGCAGATTGAGCATGCAGAGGAAATTACACATGGAGATAAAGAAGAGGACAGCTTTTCTCAGTATTATTCTTCAGATATACCGAAAGATAAAGAGAAGAAAAAAGCCGCTGTTAAACTGAAAGGGGAGAAGCTGGTTCACTCAGATATGCATGTTACGGAGGTTGCTCTTTCTGTAAAAGATATCCACCGGAAAGCCCGCTCCTGTGGAGTTTCCATCACTGTTTTACTGACAGCAATGATGCTGTGTTCTATTCGGGAAGAGATTCCAAAGAATCAGCAGAAACGACCGGTAGCATTGATGATTCCGGTGAATCTGAGAAATTATTTTCCGTCTCAGTCTATGACAAATTTCTTTGGGTGGATTGAGGTGGGATATATATTTTCTGATGAAACAACTTTTGAAGATGTACTTTTGTCTGTGAAGAAACAGTTCGAAGAAGAACTGGTAAAAGAAAAGATTGCCATGCATATGAGCGGATATGTGCGCATTGAGAAGAATCCTTTTGTACGTGCTGTTCCGTTGGAGATCAAGAAATATTTTCTTATGATCGGAGCCAATCTGGGAAGCAGGAGCATTACGGCAGTTTATTCTAATATCGGCATTATTCGTTTGCCGGAGGAGTACAAAGAATATATTCAGCATTTTGGGATTTTTGCAAGTACCAATTCTTTGCAGATGTGTTCCTGTTCTTATGGGGATGAGATGGTACTGGGATTTACTTCCAAGATACCGAATGACAGTATCCAGAGGAATTTCCAGCGGATGCTTGGCGAGGAGAATGTTTCCCACAGAGAATTAAAGAATGAATTTCCGGGATATGGAGAAAAGCACAGGCTTGAGAAAAAAGAAAATCAGAAGGTTATCCAGACTTTCAGCTTCCTGTGTCTGGCAATTGCGGTAATTTGCGGAATGATTAATTTTATGATGGCAGGTGTACTGAACTGGTTCTGGTTTGCAGGAGCAGGATGTGCCTGTGCATGGCTGGTTGTTATGGTAGCATATTATAAACGCAGGAATATTCTGAAGAATGAAATGTGGCAGCTTTTGCTCATATCAGTAATTGCGATCCTATGGGACCGGTTTACCGGATGGAAGTGCTGGTCTGTGGATTTTGTGATTCCTTTCGGGATATTGGCAGTGCAGTTTTCTGTTCCTGTGATCGCAAAAATAAACCGTCTGGAAAGGGAAGAATATCTGTTTTATCTTGTACAGGCCGGAATTGCAGGACTGATTCCGATGATATTGGTTTGGATTGGAATCGTGCAGTTTGCCGTACCTTCAGTAATCTGTGCCGGAATCAGTTTTCTGACATTGGCTGCACTGTTTATCTTCTGCAAGAAGGATACGATGCGGGAGTTTCATAAGAAACTGAGGATGTAGAAATATGGTCTTGACACACATGTGATAAAAGATTATACTTTATCCATGTAAAGAAAGGGGAGCTTGTGAGTGCAGGCTGAGAGGAAGTCATTAACTTCGACCCATATACCTGATTTGGATAATGCCAACGTAGGAACCTATAAGATATGATTTTAAAGGGAGATGACTGGCATCTCCTTTTTATTTATCTCATGCATTTGAAGAAATTCAGCTGTCCGGTAATCAATCTGTAATAAGTGAGAGAAAACCGGGGGCTTACAGGGAAATTTACATTATAACAGATGAATATTGGGAAAGATGAGAGTGAACAGAGTTCATGAAGGGGTGCACCACCGCGGGTGTATTCTTTTGTGGACTCTTTTTTATGTTGTAGAGGCCGGACCTTCTTTTCCCGGAAAGGAGAAAGTATGCTTATTACTGTTAATGGAAAAACAAAAGAATTGCAGAATACTCTTACAATAGGGCAATATCTGGAGGAAAACAGCTATGTGCCCAGCCAGATCGCAGTAGAATTAAATGAAAGAATTCTGTCAAAAGCCGAGTACAGCACTACTGTTTTACATGAAAATGACATACTGGAAATAGTCAGCTTCATGGGAGGTGGAAGATAAACAGGAATATCCTGATATCACATTATAATATACGAAAGAAGGACTTAAATTATGAGTACAAATAATGAAGACAAACTGATTCTGGGAGGTCATGAATTTACTTCCCGTTTTATTCTGGGATCCGGAAAATTTTCTCTGGATCTGGTGAAAGCATGTATTGAAAAGGCAGATGCGCAGATCATCACTCTGGCTCTGCGTCGTGCCAATGAAGGTGGACTGGCAAATATTCTGGACTATATTCCGAAAAATGTTACTCTTCTTCCCAATACTTCAGGTGCCAGAAATGCAGAAGAAGCAGTTCGTATTGCCAGACTTTCCAGAGAAATCGGATGCGGTGATTTCGTAAAGATCGAAGTGATCCATGATTCAAAATATCTGCTTCCGGATAACTATGAAACTGTCAAAGCTACAGAAATTCTTGCAAAAGAAGGATTTGTAGTAATGCCTTATATGTACCCGGATCTGAATGCAGCCAGAGATCTGGTAAATGCCGGAGCTGCCTGCATCATGCCGCTGGGTTCTCCGATCGGCTCTAATAAAGGTCTGTGCACTAAGGAATTTATCCAGATTTTGATTGACGAAATTGAGCTCCCGATCATTGTAGATGCAGGAATCGGACGTCCTTCTCAGGCGTGTGAAGCCATGGAGATGGGGGCATCTGCAGTTATGGCAAATACTGCGATTGCCACAGCAGGTGATGTGCAGATAATGGCTGAAGCATTTAAAAAAGCTATTGAAGCAGGACGAAGTGCATACCTTGCCGGACTGGGAAGAACCCTGGAAAAAGGTGCAAGCGCATCCTCTCCACTGACTGGTTTTCTTCATGAGTAATAAATAAAAAATCATTCTAAAATGAGATTTTTGATTATAGCAATCCTCGTAAATAATGCATTTAAGACAGTTCAGCAGCGTGCGAAAGACAAGGAAGATATCTGCAGGCGTGCTGACGCACGGCAAAGATATCTGACGCAGGATTTCACACTCTGATGGGCTGGATTAAGATGCATTATTTTAGAGGATTGCTATAACTGCGGAGTAGGTATTAATTTATAGGAAAACGAAAGTTGCCAAATGGTAATAAAGAGGAGAAAACATCAATGGAAACAACAGAAAAAAATATGGAACATGGGGAACACTTCAACGAAAGTATTGTCAATGAAGTGATTCTGGAAGATATGAAAAAGAACAGGATCGATCATATGAAATATCTTCCGGGAATGGAAGTACTGGAAGAATCAGACGTGATGGATCAGGTTATTTCTGCCATGAATGCTTACGATTATGATAAATATACAGAGGCAGATGTACGCAGGGCACTTGCTCATGATAACCGTACACCAGAGGATTTTCAGGCACTGCTGTCTCCGGCTGCATTGCCTCTTCTGGAGGAAATCGCACAGGCTGCGCAGAAAGAAACCAGGAAACATTTTGGGAACAGTGTGTATATGTTTACCCCTATTTATATTGCAAATTACTGTGAGAATTACTGTATTTACTGCGGATTTA
>NZ_JBWJVP010000165.1:0-23255 GCF_056339915.1 Blautia sp. ZXY-1-B12
ATAGTAGCTTTAATAAAATCATGAAGTTCGTTCTGACCGACGTTGTTTTTAGGAACATCGCTATAACCATCTTCATATTCATATTTTATAGAATAATCATCCGCACTTAAGCCTTTAACGATTTTTCCGGTTCTATCTTTTGCTGTTACAACTAACTGAACTTTGTAATCACTTGCCGGACCATTTCCTTTATTGTATGTAACTGTTTTTGGTACAGTCACAGAATCAGCAGATACAATTAATGGCTTAATTTCAAATGGAACTTTATAAGTCTGACCTGCGTAGGAAGAATCACCTTTTACTTTAATTTCGACATATCCGTAGGTTGTAATGTCACCATTTTTGTCATATTTGGAAGCTTCAACATTATTTGAATATCCTGTAATTTCCCATTCGTCATCTTTTAAGGTTTCAGAACCAACTGCAAGGTTTACATTAGAAATTACAAGTTTTCCAAGCTCTTCTTTGGTAGGTTTAAGTTCTGTTCCTGTATAATATGGAGCATATGTATTTGTGAAAGAAGCTGTAGCAATTACGTTGCTTGCCACTCTTACTTCCAGAATCTGACCGTTCTTGCAAGTTGGATTGGACTGTTCATTAGCAAAAACAGTAACAGTATAGGTACCAACTCTATCAAAGGATTGTGTATTTGTTACAGTCTGATTGTCTGGATCTTTAATAATGAGATTATAATCGGAATTATTTGTAAGTTTTAACTCTGTTCCCGATTTATCTTTAAATACCAGATTAGCGTTGGCAAACTGACCTACGGTTGTTCCCTTCGGTACACGACCATATCTTAATGTAATAGATGTTGAATCAGCGCTTAAATCGCGTTTGGTAATTTCTACATTTGCTTTAGTTGTAATCTGAGTTTTATCTGAATCAGTCAGGTTAAAGTTAGGTAATTTATCTGCATCTAAAGTAACTTCAACAGTCTTCATACCAGTTGCTTTATCTGTAGTTACAGCTTTTTTCACAGCAGCAGATAAATCTGCACCTGATAAAACGTCATCTTTTTCTTTGAATGTTACCTTGTCAGTAGGAAGGGTAATAATATCTCCTGTATACTGATAAGAAAGACCATCTGCAACGCTTAATTCAAATTCATTTGCATCAAAATCACGTTTCTGCACAGTAAGAACATCAGCAGATATTGTGCCAGTATATGGAGAATCTGCTTTAGCAGTTGCAGTTACTGTTAATTTTTCATTAGCATTTTTAGCAGTTTTTGTTGCAGCTACATCAAAATATTTTAATACAGTTGCAGCAGTCCATGTACTTCCTAAAACTCCTGGTACAGTATCACCTTTTTTAACTGTGAGAGCTGCTCCTGAATTGACTAATTTTACAGCATTATCACTTCCATCTGCAGTATTATCTGTATAATAGAAATCTTTTCCATTATACTCAAGATCATTGCTTGTTTTATTTAAGTTGAGTGTACCTTCAATAGCGCATTTATTAATAGTTGTTTCTCCAATAACAGTTGGTGCAATATTGATGTCATCTGGATTTTCATTATTGTATACATACAGCTCCAGTGTTTTTCCAGCATATTCACTCCAGTCAATATGGCGAGCCTGTGATGCTGTCCAACTGGATGCATCAGCAAAATCTGGAATAAAGGACATTTTGTCTGTAGTGTTATCTTTTGCTACACGGTCTGTGAATATAGCATTTGTTGTTCCTTTAACTCTCCATCCAAAGTAATAATCTTTTAATTCTTTTACATCGCTGCCATCTTTATATTTAATTATACCTGATACAGCAACCTTTTCATTAGCACCAAAAGTTGCACTTTTGGTAATTGTAACATCATCAAGAATCAAATCTCCTGCTTCGGTAACTGTAGCAGCATCTGTTGTATCTGCTTCAGTGGTATCTTCTACAACCGGAGCTTCAGCAACATCATCAGAGAATGTTTCAGCAGCTGGAGCTTCTGTAGCAACTGATGCTTCACTACCATCGCTGAACTCAGCAGCCCATACCGGCACATTAGAAGTAGCAAGCATTGCAACAACAAGTGACATACTTAATGTCTTTTTTGCCATGCCCTTCTTTGTGTTTTTAATCTTTGTCATGATTATAGTTCCCCTTTGGGTGGTGGACAGGTTGATTTTGGAGAAAATTTCGTATGGGGAATTGATTTCAGACTTGGGGAATATCCATGTTTTATGATTTATAAGTGGATAATTGTTGACAATCGTAGTAAAAACAGGCAGTTATTGCAAATAAATCTGTTGATGTATTGAAAAAATTCTTCTAGTTTTACGCTGATTATAATAAGTAACGATACACAATGAAACTCATAAAATATAAAATATCCAGGGAATCTACCTGAAAAACTGATGCAGTAAATCGGAACCCGGTTCTGATTTTGGTGAAAGAAATTTACTCTAATCTGCCACCTCCTCTGGTGTCTGCCCGAATCGGGAAGAAGCATTTGACGAAGTTTTATTTCTGAGGTATCATGAAAATATAAATAGAAAATTTCATTTGCAGGAGTATCTCATGAAAGTAAAAAACAGTATTTCTACAATAATGAGAACCTTAAAAGGCAGAGAAACAAAAGATAAAGAGGCGAAAAATATTTTTTCGTATAAGCCGATTATGAGCAATATTCTAAAGTACACCGTAGCAGAATACAGGGACTGTTCTCTGGAAGAGATCATGAACTGTATTGAGGGAGATACAATCCGGACCGGACAGTCAGGGGCTCCTTAATGGTAAGTATAGAAAGTGTTTGATATACTCAAAATAAATAACAATGATAATCAAAAATAAAAAGGTGGGTTGAAAATGTGCGATGTAAAAAAATATGAAAAAATATATGAAGAAATCAAATGTCTGGAACCTGAAGACACATTACAGCTTACATTAGAGGCTGATTCAGAAGAACAAAGGGAATTTTATCAAATGGTGGGGGATTTTTTGCTTCAAAAAAAGCAAAAACAGGTAATTGCGAGGAATTTATTCTAAATGAAAAAATATATTGTTTTGGGTGGAGTTAATGGAGCGGGTAAATCTACTCTTTATCAGATATTAGATAATTTAAAGAAAATGCCCCGAGTAAATACAGATGAAATCGTAAAAGAACTAGGAGATTGGCGCAATACATCTGATGTCCTGAAAGCAGGAAAAATAGCAGTTCAGTTGATTGATAAATACTTTTCAGAAGGAATATCTTTTAATCAGGAGAGTACTTTGTGTGGGAAATCTATTATAAAAAATTTTAAACGTGCGAAACAATTAGGCTATACAATAGAATTACACTATGTAGGTGTGGATTCTGTAGAAACTGCTAAACGAAGAGTCGCTGAAAGAGTTCAGAATGGCGGGCATGGAATTCCTGAATCTGATATTGAAAAAAGATACTTTCAATCTTTTTCAAATTTGCAGTATCTACTTAAAGAATGTGATCTGGCAGTTTTTTATGACAATAGTAATAGCTTTCATCGCTTTGCTATTTTTCGAAGGGGAAAAATAGTAAGATTATCCCAGGATATACCACAATGGTTTGATTACATTATCTATTGAAGGAAGAAACATTTTTATTAAAGAAAGACTCCGGCTGTAATGACTGGAGCCTTCTTTTTATGAATTTTAATTTGATAAAATTTCTATCTTACACTGATGTTTTTTGTCTCTCTGTCATTGACAAATTAAGACAATCACTGGATAGTTTTTGATGATATGTGGTACAATTCATTTAAATAAAAGAACATATCTGAAGGAGGAATATGAAGATGCGAAAAAGATCAGAAAGGTTAAAAAAATTGTCCGGATTACTGTTGCTGTGCTGTATGCTGCTGTGTATGGCTTTATGCACAGGAGTAAATGCAGAAGCGGCGCAGACAGTCCGGGAAGATACTACGTTTATGAATATCAAACAATGGCGGGCAGGAAATGCGAGCTGCATAGAGTTTGATGCACTGGTAAATACTCTGGGTTCTAAATATGTAGATGTTTACCGTTCGGAACCTTCGGTTAAAAATGGAGGAGAACTAAAGAGGCTGGACCGTTTTCAGGTTATCGGTGCAGTCTGGAATGTTATCGATGATGATCGCTATGCATGTTATGGGAATGCCCAAAAGGTGATCTGTTATTCTGAACGGCCAAGTGCCCGAGGTGATAATCTTACTTTTGTGGACACGACAACAAAGGCAGGACATGAATATTCCTATCAGCTTAGATATTCGGATTATGTATTTGATCCGGAATCTGAAAATTTCGGGGATGATGTCAGGATAATCTCAAATACCATTACTGTAAAACCGGTTCTGCAGACACCGGAACTTTACAAATGTTATACTACCGATAACAGGATTGTAAAATTGTCATGGAGTTATACAAATCAGGCAGACGGGTACAGAATCTACAGGTATGACAATGGAAAATGGAGTTATCTGAAAGCAGTAAGAAAAGGAAGCAAACTTACTGCCGCAGACAAGACTGCAAAAACAGGAAAAACTTATCAATACAGAATACTTGCCTATAAGAATGTAAATGGGAAAAACATATATAGTGATAAGAGCGCAGCCAGAAAGATAACCTTAAAATCTCCTACTGTAAAAGGTGATTATAGTTACGGCAGTGTGTATGGTCCATATCTGGATACTGCCCATCTGGCGCAGGTAAGAAGTGTTGTACAGAGCTTTAAACTGAATTATATCCGGAAAGGAATGTCAGATTATGATAAAGTCCTGACTGCTTTTAATTATCTCCGCAGCAATTGTAGATATGCATACAGGGGATGGCAGTATAATTATGCAAATACAGCCTGGGGTGCACTGGTATATGGAGAAGCACAGTGTTCCGGATATGCAAGAGGCATGAAAGCACTCTGTGATGCAATCGGGGTAGACTGCCGTTACGTTCATGCAAATGCCAAAGCCAGTAACCCGAGCCACCAGTGGAATCAGGTAAAGGTTGGGGGTAAATGGTACATCCTGGATGCTCAGTCAAATGGCTTTCTTCTCGGAACAGATACCTGGATAAAACAGGCCGGGATGTCCTGGGATACAAAAGGACTGCCAACCTGTAGTAAAACAGATTATAAGAGATAAAGACTTTCTTTTCGGCTTCGGATGTTCTGTTGAATGCATGCATTCCAACTACCATGTTCCTTTTGATACATTCTTGAATGTTACTGTAACCTCTTTGAGGTTAAGCTGAAACGGATCTCATAATATACTGTCTGTTCCCTGATTGCATTTGCCTCGGAATTAAGGCTGTCCTATCCGTTCGTTTCTATCCAGTGTACCGGTATGGTTGGGCGATCCTGATGCACTGCTCGGCTGGAAATTTCGATGTTTCCCTCAAGCAGTTTTAACAAATAAACTTAACGTTGTATTAGGAACATTCTTTTATACAGGATTTGAGAATCCATGCAGCAACTGCCTAACTGCCTTATAAGTTAATAGTTTCTTGGCACATATTTTGTATATATATTTTATCAGAGCTGCTATTTGTTTACCAGAGAAACTTTTCGACAATCATAGAATAAATTTTGATAAAGAAGAATCCCTATCGTAATGATGATAGGAGTCCTATTTGGGTATTTTTATTCTTTTGCTTTATAAAAATTTCTGTATCATTTTATGTAAATATTACTTTCTTCCCGGATTTTTTCGATGATCTGACCTGGGTAGCTATCTGATATAATAATCATAGTTTCAAAACCATGATCCCAGAGTATACGTCTTATCAGGAGGATGCTCTGGGATCCCTTTCTTTACTGTATTAATGACAGTATACAGGGTAACTCAGAGACAGGCAACAAAGTCTTTGTATTGCCACCTAAAGTTGCCATCAACAGCCTGGACCCTGCCAAAGACTTCCCCACTACAAGATCTCTTTGAGCAGACCACTTAACTTCATAAGCAGTACCATTATAAACCATGTCTGACGCAAGTTCGATAAAAGTGCACCATTTTTCTCAATTTATTACTTATCATATCCGTTCTGGATAATATTTACTTTTCAAAATTTATCCAACTGATGAATTTTAGTTGGTAAGATCAAGATTCCGAGAACCTATTATTAACTATCAACTTCTTCAATAAATAATTGTTTTATATCCCCCATTAAAGCAGGCTCTGAAATAGATAATGGAGAAACATCATTGTATGTTTTAAATACCTCACATTTTGTATCATCGCCATAATTTAAACAATTTCCCTTCAATGCCTTTCCAAATCCAGAAAAGATATAATATACTTCCGTTTCATCTGAATCTTGTTCTAATAACCCATATTGATATAACGATGATACCATTGCACTATTTTTTTGCTTCTCGTTAATTCCTATTTTTCTTATATATTCTAATTCAAACGGAGTACACTGATTTATAATCTGCGCTAATTTAAAATACAACGAAATTTCTATTTCTTGCAGTAGCAAACATCGAGTTAATATCGCAAAGCAATCTACCTTCATATCATCCTCTAGTTTGTCAATCAAATATATCTGTTTTTTTACAAATTCAGCATATTTTTCATTATCATTGTTGAATTGAGAAGCCATTTTTACTTGTTCTTCATAGTCTTTATATGTTCCTTGTAAAAATCTTTTTATTTTATTCCAAAATATAACAGTCGGCATATGAAAGACTATTTGTTTTACATCTTTACCTGCTAACGTTCCAGATACCGGATCTTTACTTATAACAGCTTGTATTAAATTCCAAAATGCATTTCCAGCATATTTTCTTAGGTCATCATTTTTAACGATTAAAGCCAATTCTTTAAGTTGTTCTTCAAGCATTCTTTTATCCTCTTTTCAGAAAAAGAAAAACTATTGCTGTATAAATACAGTCCCCCCCCTTTGAATATTGGTTGATTATTATATCCCCCTCATCTAGGGGAAGTACTGTATTTGACCCATTTAAGAGTCTAGCAATAGTTTTTCTTATTTATATATTTCTTTACCCAAAGGATTATTTAACAGTAGCCTTTTTCAGGTTTGACCATGGGCTGAAGACTTTCTTTCCGTCTTCGGATGTTCTGTTGAATGCATGCATTCCAACTACCCATGTTCCCTTTGGTACGTTCTTGAATGTTGCTGTTACTGTACCTTCTTTGAGGTTCAGTTTCTTGTAATTTCCATAGTGGTATGGACGAGTCTCACCGTTTTCTTTCTTGGAATCTGTTCCAAGTACTACATCGTAACCAGTTGCGTTTGCAGCTGCTTTGTATGTTACTTTGATAGTAGATCCGCTTACTGTTACGTTTGTGATAACTGGAGCGTCCGGTGTGATTGCAGATACAACAAACGGATATGCGCCAGACCAGTCACTGAATACTTTCTTACCGTTCTCGTCACGTTTCCAAGCGTGGCAGTATGCATAGTAGGTTCCCTGCTGTACATATTTGAATGTAGTAGAGGTCTGAACCTGGTTCTTGTTTACGGAATCATAGTCTTTGTTTGTGATGCAATCGCGGTCTGTAGAGATTACATAGTCGTAACCTGCAGCACCTTCGGAATCACCGGAAAGGATTACGGTTGCTTTGTTTCCGGTAACTTTAACACTGCTGATCATTGGTGTAGCTGGTTTTTCTGTCGGATCAGTTACAACGGCAGAAACTGTCTTGGAACCTTTGTAGTTCTTATTTCCTTTTGTAGCGGTTACAGTAACTTTGTTTGCTGCTGCATCCTTTGTCACTGTATATTCATCAGCAGCAACTTCTACTTTTCCGCATTTAACAGTAACTTTATCACCATTTACGGTAACGTCTGCATTTGCAAGGTCAAATTTGTCAATTCCCCATGCATAAGTCAATGTAACAGAATTTGGTAATTTATAGCCATTCTTAGGTTCAACTGTAACAAGAAGAGTCTGTTTTTCTGTTGCGTTGATTACATCCTTGTTTGCGGATACGTTTAAGTCATAATCTGTACCTTCTACAAGTGTTCTTCCTTTTACAACAATTTTTACAGATGGTTTAACCGGAAGACCTGCTGCATATGTTCCGTTGGAAACAGATACACAGCTTGCAGTAATCTCTTCCTGAGTAATTTCAATCAGATCTATCTTGAATACGTTTGTAATCTTGTTTCCGGCAGCATCTGTATAAACACCATCTTTAACACTAATACCGGAAGCAGCATCTGAAGTTGTCAGATTTCCGCCAAATTTGCCCTTAGCTACTGCAAGAACGGCAGCATACTGTTTTTTATCTTTGCCTTTCTGACCGTATACATTATCAACGTACTTGATCTCATAGTCAGTGCCTTCTTTTAAATCTTTGCCTGTATATGTTAAAGAAGTTTTAGCACAGGTATGTGCGGTACCGTCGTAAGCAAATGTAGGACTAGCTACTGCAAAGCCATCTTTATCAACATATGCAAATGTCGCATTGGTGCCATCAAGCATTTCACCACTGATCTGGAATGTTAATGTTTTAGTTCCGGTAAAGTTTTTGTTCTTTGGTGTTAAAGTTACTGTACCTTCACCTACTTTTACATTTTCTCCATAGGTTAAGATGAAGTTACTTTCAACATCAATTTTCTTTCCGTCTAAAGTAAGGTCGATCTTATCTGGCGCAATTTCAAGAGTGTATCCTTTGTATTCCTGAGTACCGATTACGCCCTTTAATTTAGATGCATCAGCAGACTGAATAGTATACGTAATGCTTGCTGTTCCCTGATAATCAGAATTATCATTAGCAGAAACTGTTAAAGTTGCAGTACCGGCATTTACATTATTTGTATATTTTGCAGTGTATTGATTTGGATTGACAATATGTCCGCCAATTACAACGTCAAAATCAGGTTTAACTGCCTGACCATTGTATGTAAAAGAAGTCTCTTTCAGTTTAATGTACTCTGATTTTAAAGTTGCATTGGAAATCTTTGAGTTTACTTTAAGAATACTAGTATCGGTTGGATCATCAAAATTGCTATTAGCTTTTACTGCAACAGTTGCATCAACAGATTTTCCATCAGCTCCCCATGCGTAAGTTACTGTATAATCTTTTCCCTCTGTTAAAGTTAAGATTTTATTTGTTCCAGGAACCTGAGCTTTTACAACAACTCCCATTGCTGTTTTATAATCTTCTGGTTTTGCACCATTGATCTTTTCAACATATTCACTTGCTTTTACATCTGTAACTGGTGTTTGGCTAATTGTAAAAGTATAGTTTTTAATGCTGTTTGCGTAGCTGCCTTTTCCAATAAGGAACATTTTTGCAGTACCTGCATTTGTATTATCGGAATATGTGATTTCGTAATCACTATCCTTTATTAATGGAGTGCTGTTAGCACCAACTGTTGGAACACCAATTTCATCAGTTGTAAATGTAACTGGTTCTCCGGTATAGTATTTCGTAATGCTATTAAAATTGTAAGTATCTTTTTTACCAGCACTACCTGGTACTGTTGTTTCTTTAGCATTAGTACCTATTTTGAATACAGCAGTATTGATATCTGTTGCAAAAATTGATAATTCAGCGGTAGTTTTACCTGTAAGCTTACTGCTTGATGTAGTTGCCTTAGGTGTAATTGTTACAGTGTATTTTCCAGCTTCAACTGCGTTATTTGGAATATCAATATCTACATAATTAAACAGAGCTAATTCTTTTTTGCTGTCTTTTTCATAAAAATGAACTTGATCTGCTGCGAGTGTTGCTTTATTGTTTGTTTTCTGAACTGGATCGATTGTAACTGTAACTGAGCTCAGATCACGTGCAGCAACTTCAGGAACATTTGTGGACTGGATTTTAGTATTGTCAGAGCCAACAGCGCCGGAAATAGTATAGTTTTTGTTTCCGGTTTCAGGAGTGGCAAGCTCAATCTTTCCATCTCTTGTAACATTTACATAGCCGTTTTTGTCAACTTTGAGATAATCAGATAAATCAATCTTCTTTGTAGCTTTATCAACTAATGTGATGTCTTCTTTTTTTACTTTTAATACATCAGTATTAGTATTACCGCCATCAAATTTATAAGATGTATTCTTTAATGTAGCAACCATTTCATCTGCGATTGCATTTGAAGTACTTAAATTTTTTGGATTAATTTTATAAGTAGTTGTGATAGAACCTTTATATGCAGATGATTTAGGTGTTAATGTGATGGTGATCGGTTTATCAGTTACATTAACAAAATCACTGTTTTCATCATAACCTATAGTATAATCAGCAATATTATCTAATTCTGCCGGTAAATTTCCTGACACTGGATTTAATGTAGGCGTTGCCTGCTGGATTTTACCATTATACTCAACATCAGCTGCTGTTGCTTTTACAACATCTGCGGTATTCTTGGGATTTACAGTAATAGCATCTGAAGTATAGCTCCATACAACCTGGTTATCCTTTACAGCGTATACATATAATGCTACTGTCTTGTTTGCGGTTGCTGAAGAGACAGTATATGCAGTTGGTGTGATTGTAGCTACATCATTGGCGAATGTTGCTGCTGTAGTACCAGCTAAAGCGCTTACAGCTACATTATCAACTTTCCATGTTGCATATACTTTTGCATCGGTAAGAATTTTATTATCTGTAACAGAAACAGTTGTGGATAATGTTCCATCTGCCCATGTCATGGTGTTTTTCTCTACAGGAGTTGAAGTAGCACCTGTTGCAGTAAAACTAATAGGTGTATATGTTACAGAATATTGATTACCAGAAACCTCAGCTTCATTTGCTGCATTGACATCTGCTGTGTTGTCTTCTACAACAGGAGCTTCTGCGGCATCATCAGAAAATGTTTCAGCAACAGGAGTTTCTGTAGTAACTGATGGTTCGCTGCCATCACTGAACTCAGCAGCCCATACCGGCACATTAGAAGTAGCAAGCATTGCAACAACAAGTGACATACTTAATGTCTTTTTTGCCATGCCCTTCTTTGTGTTTTTAATCTTTGTCATGATTATAGTTCCCCTTTGGGTGGTGGACAGGTTGATTTTAGATTAAAAAGCACATTCTCTGATTAGAAATTCATTCACAACCCTGAAAAAATGGTTATTTATAACTGCCTTTTTCACGCATCAGAGTGGTATTTTTATAGTTATATGAACGTTTACAGCTGACAGAATGAGAAAAGAGAATAGATCAAACAATCGGACGCTGTACTTTTCAGATTTTTAATAATTTTTATATTTCCTTTCGTGGAAACAAAATAATAATTATGATATATTGATAACAGAAACAGGCAAAAAGGAGGTGCTGGATACGACGGAAAAAAATAAGATCAAACCGGATACCATACTGAAGAACTTCTGGAGAGACAATGGACATTTTGCGGATCTGTTCAATGCAGTATTTTTTAACGGGGAACAGGTGCTGAAGCCGCAGGATCTTACAGAAGCAGATACGGATGTTTCCTCCATGCTGAAATTTAACGGTCATGCAGAAACAATACAGAAGATCCTGGATGTTGTAAAGAAGACGGCATATGGTGTGGATTTTGTACTCTGGGGACTGGAAAATCAGGCAAAGATCCATTATGCGATGCCGCTGCGACATATGGTCGGAGATGCGTTCTCTTACATGAAAGAATATGATGAGATCGCAGCAGTAAATAAGAAAAACGGGGATTTCCATTCATCGGATGAATTCCTGTCAGGTTTTAAGAAGACTGACCGGTTACATCCGGTGATCAGTCTGTGTGTATACTATGGAGAAAGTGAATGGGATGGTCCGTCTTCCCTGAAGGATATGCTGGAGATCCCCGAAAAGATAGAACCACTGGTATCTGATTACCGTATGAACCTGGTACAGGTAAGATCAAGTGGAGAGCTGTGTTTCAGTGATCCGGATGTAAATATGGTGTTTGACGTGAGCCGTTTGATCTATGCCAGGGATTATACGAAGATTAATGAAGTTTACAGGGATCATAATATTCCGGCAGATCTTGGACTTGTGATAGGAGCCATTACAGAATCACAGAAGCTGATTGACCATGCTTTGGAATCGGAGCAGAAGGGAGGGCAGATCAATATGTGTAATGCATTGGAAGAGTTAAGACAAGAAGGTGTTGAAGAAGGTCGACAGGAAGGTCGACAGGAGGGCCGTCAGGAAGGCCGTCAGGAAGGCAGATGGGAAGGTATCCTTGAAGGCATTCGTGCGACTGTAAGGACCTGCAGGAATTTTAATATCAGTGAGGCAGACACAATCAGAAATATCATGAATGAATTTTCCCTGTCACAGGAAGAGGCTGTCAATTATGTAAAAAAATACTGGTAAATGGAAAACTCTATCAGGAAGAGCCTTTGGTCCATCTGGTCCGAGGCTCTTTACTTATGTCAGAGTAAAATATAATACCCCACAATAAATCGGAACCCGGGCACAAAACATAAAAATATTATTATACCCGTTCGGGATGATTTAATATGGAAATATATAAATTATACCCGAACGGGATTTTTGTATATAATTCACTTGAAATCATACCCGAACGGGATTAATATGTTTAATATGAGTACAATTGGAGATTATATAAAAAAAGAAAGAAAAAAAGCAGGGCTGACGCAGGAGGATTTTGCAATCCGTTCCGGACTTGGACTTCGTTTTGTAAGGGAATTGGAACAGGGAAAAGAAACGGTGCGTCTGGACAAAGTGAATCAGGCACTGGCAATGTTTGGGAAAGAAGCTGTACCAGGAAAAAAGGAGGATTAGCAGGTGGAGTCAGAATATAGAAAGGGATATGTATATATTCAAAATCATTTTTCCGGAATTATTGCAGAAACTGAAGAAGGGTATATTTTTACTTATGACCAGGATTATCTGGACAGAGAAGATGCAGTGGCAGTAAGCCTGACACTTCCATTACGTCAGGAGCCTTATGAAACAACTATATTGTTTCCTTTTTTTGACGGACTGATTCCAGAAGGATGGCTTCTGGGGGTGGTCAGCCGAAACTGGAAAATCAACCAGAAAGACCGGTTTGGATTACTGTTATCTGCCTGCAGAGACTGCATTGGCGATGTTTGTATCAGGAGAGAAAAGGTATGAAATGCTTGTGTTGTGGAAAGCCAATAACAAATAGTGCAACGAATGTGGAAAAAGAATGGTGCTGGCATAAAAAGTGTGTAAAGAGATTTTTTCAGACAGATGAATTACCAATCTTGGATATTACGAAAGAGCAACTGGAAATCCTGGCAACTGAAACAGTAAATGAGGGACTTACTGTGCCGGGAGTTCAGAAAAAGCTTTCCCTGCATTTATCAACAGATCTTAATGCAAGACTTACAATTGTGGACTATCCGACAGGATATATCCTGAAGCCGCAGACGGAAGAATTTGATAATATGCCGGAATTTGAGGATCTGGCAATGCGTCTCGCAGAAATTATGGGAATCCAGACGGTTCCCCATGCTCTTATAAAAATGAATGATGAATACGCGTATATTACTAAAAGGATAGACCGGGAAATATCAGAAAAAGAGACCAAACTATATGCCATGGAAGATTTCTGCCAGCTGTCTTACAGGCTGACACAGGATAAATATAAAGGTTCTTATGAACAATGCGGAAGAATCATAAAAAAATGTTCTGCAACACCGGGATTAGACCTGTCAGAGCTGTTTCTGCGTGTTGTTGGATCTTTCGTTATGGGAAATTCAGATATGCATTTGAAAAACTTTTCGCTAAAGGAAACGGAGCCTGGTAGCAGAAATTTCCAATTATCAAAAGCATACGATATGCTTCCTGTTAATGTGATCATGCCAGAAGATAAAGAACAGCTGGCACTCACAATAAATGGCAAAAAACGTAATATTCATAAGAAAGAATTTCGGATACTGGCAGAATCCTGTGGGATTCCATTAAATTCTGCGGAACGTATGATGAAAAAAGTATGCTCATTAAAGGCAAAACTTTTTACACAGATAGAAGAATCTTGCCTGTCAGCAGAGCAAAAAGAGCAAATGGAGGAACTTATTTCAAAAAGGCTTGATATTTTGAGTTAGATAAACAGCTTATTGACCATGCTTTAAGATCAGAACAGGAAGGAGGACCGATGAATATGTGTAATGCGTTGGAAGAATTAAGACGCGAAGGGGTGCTTGAGGGTCAGCGTGAGGGACGGCTTGAGGGACGACTTGAGGGAATCCGTGCAACGATAGGAATCTGCAAAAAATTCAGCATTAGTGAGGAGGATATAATCAGAAATATTATGGAAGAATTTTCCTTATCACAGGAAGAAGCCTCTGGTTATGTAAAAAATATTAGTAGATTCTAAAAAGAATGGCTCCAGTTAACTACGCCTTAGTCAAAAAAGACTTCGGCCTCAGTGATCGGAGCCTTCTTTTGTGCTCCTGGCGGCGCACGAAGGAAATAAGCCCGCCAAAAGGCGAGCTTACTTAAAGTGCTTATTTATAGGCTGTCGCTGAACTACGTTTTCAGGACAGCCCCTTATATGATGATCATCAGCCGCTTGATCGAGCAGGATCATTATTTTGACAATACTTCAACTTTACAGAAATGTTCCTTGGTTTCTTTATCATAGCTGATTCCGACACCCAGGACTTCGCCCGTATATTTGCGGGTTTCTCCTGATTTTCCCTGAAAACGCAGCAGATAATCTTTTTCTCTGATCTGTAGCAGGGCATCTTCGGGAGAGTGGTCTACTTTTAATTCGAGGATAATACAGGTGTCCGTAAGATTCCATGGGTAAAAAATAAAATCAACAAATCCTTTTCCTGCTTTATCTTCACGTTCAATACGATACTTATTTCTTGCAGAAAGATATACCAGATTGACAATAGCAGAGAGTTCTACTTCATTATTATATGAGAGAATCGGGGATTCTGTATTATGTGCATACTGCAGGATCTCGGACATTTTCTGCGTGTCACGGGATAAAGTAGCCTTGAGCATCTGGTCTGAAATCTTAGCCAGCTGGTATACATATCCAAGACTTTCCTCATTCTGCAGAAGTTCTTCATATTTGAACATCAATTCTCTGTTAGGAATAAAAACTTTTCCGCCAGAATAAGTAAGCAGCCCATATACAACCATAGCTGAATAGATCTGATCCCGGCTTTTTAATTCCATTGCCGATGCAGCAAATTCATCTATTTTGGCATCAACGCCTTCTCCGGTAATCATCAATGCCAGGTCATTTTTTATATGGTCAATGTCATTGCGGATATAGTAAAAAATCTCATCATAAGGTCCGGAACTGGTCCAGTAATTGGATAACTGGTTAAAACGCAGTGCCATCACTACGGATCTTGGATTATACAGGCGTTTTCCTGAAGCAGTGAAATATCCATCATACCAGTTCTGCAGACCGTTGCGTGGTACCTGAAGTTTTTTGCATAAATGTGTGTACTTTTCATATAGAACATCTACCTCTTCGTCTGTAAAGCCAAAATATTCGCTGAAAGCTTCCATTGAAGTCATTTTAAATTCCATAAACATGTTCAGTTCAGAGCCACTGGAATATTTGGAAATCGGCAGGATACCGGTAATATATGCCAGTGCTGTATAGTCCTGATCTTTCAGCAGAGTTTTGAGAAAAAGTATATACTCTGCTTTTTCCTTTTCAGTAATAAATGGAAGATGAAATACGGCATCCCATTCATCCATGATGAAAACAAACTGTCGGTCTGTCTGCTCTGAAATTTGGGAAAGTATGTCCCAGAGCGCATATATGGAGTCTGTCTGATATTCCGGATATGCTTCCGCCAGATCGTTCTTCAAACCTGTAATGATACGGTCAATATATTGTCTGTAAGATGTGCAGTTTTCCGGAAGTCTGCTGAAATCGATATAAATGATATCATACTGATTTAAATACTGATGGTATTCAGGTGAATCTGCAATTTTTAAATGATCAAATATCTGCGAAGCATCCCAGACCCTTCCAAAGAAGGCTCCCAGCATATTTGCCATGATCGTTTTTCCGAATCTGCGCGGTCTTGTAATGCAGATATACTGTGTTTCTTCTTCCATGCATCCAAATATGTCATTCAGAATAAGGGATTTATCTACAAAATATGTTGTTTCTGAAATCTTCTTATATCTTTTGTACGGAAGAGGAGTATTTAAAAACATTGCCATATCAGTTACCGCCTTTCAGATTTTTTGCTTTAGAGATATTATAGCATTCTTATGAAAGACTTGCCAGATGGAAGAGGCGGAAAGATTATTACAATAAGATGGACAATGACATCCCGGAAAATCAGCAAGATAGAAAAATTGCAGTGTCTGCTATCAAACATCTTGATCAATCAAAAAAGAGAAAAAATATTTTGATTGCAGTTGTTTCTCTTTTTAAAGAAAATTGGCTTTATGAAAAATTTAGCCTTTTTTATTTGGAAATTAGATACATAATATTTAAATATAGGTGGGATTAATATGTGTGATGTAAAAAAATATGAAAAAATATATGAAGAAATAAAGTGTCTGGAACCTGAAGATACATTGCAACTTACATTAGAAGCTGATTCAGAAGAGCAGAGGGAATTTTATCAGATGGTAGGTGATTTTTTACTTCAAAAAAGGCAAAAACAAGTAATTGCGAGGAATTTATTTTAAAAGAAAAAATATATCGTTCTGGGTGGAGTTAATGGAGCTGGTAAATCTAATTAGTGACAAACTGAGAAATCAGCAACACTTATACTTGCCAGATTAAGTTTTAGACAAAGAATATCTTTGTTTTAATAAAACATTTTTTCGCTGTTTTCGATGGTCAGACCCCTCCAGGGCAAAATGCCAATGACACAAAACTTAGCAGATCTGTGACATGGGAGCAAATCTGATTAGTGACAAACTGAGAAATCAGCAACAGTAAATATCCTTGTTTTGAATTACAATAATTATTGTATAAAGTTTTCATCGCAAGTTAATTTTACCACAAAAATAGAACCATTCGCATGAACGAATGGTTCTATTTCTTTTAGGGACTTATTTCACAGACCCTTTCTTTTTAGGAATCTGTGAGTATGTAAATAAATTGTTTATTAACAATACCTGAAAGTTATCGATATGTGTGACTCTTAATAAATTATTTCTTTACATAGATTTCGATTTTTTTAGTTTTGACAGAGCAGGAACCTGTTGTTACCATTTTGTATCCTGCTGGTACCGGAACTTCACTGGCTTTAATAGATGTAGCTTTTTTATCGACAACGATTTCTCCAGTAGCAACAATTTTGTTTGTTTTTGCTAATCTATAAATAACTTTAATTGTTTTTCCTAATTTTTTAACCTCAACAGTTACTGTATTATTTTTGGAAATTTTTAATTTGGAACCAGTTGTTACAATCTGATATCTGTCTGGTGCTGTGATTCTGCTCATATTAACATATTTGGCAGTAGCTACTACAGAAAGTTTCTTACTGCTGACAACTTTACCAGATTCTTTAAAAATAACAGTTACAGATTTTTTATTCTGGTCTACAGTAATATAAACTTTGTTATTTTGGGAAATTTTAATGTCACCAACGATGCCAATTGTATATCCATCTGGTGCTGTTAATTTGCCAGTGTTAATATAAGTAGCATCTTTATCAACAGTCATAGGAGCTGTCTTGATGACATTTCCTTTTCTATCCTGATATACAACAGTAATTCCTTTTGTTGTAACTGCTTTACGAACAGCAGCGTATACATAACCATCATTGATTGCAAGATCACCAGCTAATACCAATTCATAGCCTTCTGGTGCTGTAAGTTTGCTGGTATTTACAGATGTAGCATCTTTATCAACAGTAAGCTCCACTTCTGCAATCTGTTTTTCTTCTTCTTCAGAATAGTAGTTGATTTTTACAGTTTTAGTAGTAGCTACTTTGCGAACAGCAGCGTATACATAACCATCATTGATTGCAAGATCACCAGCTAATACCAATTCATAGCCTTCTGGTGCTGTAAGTTTGCTGGTATTTACAGATGTAGCATCTTTATCAACAGTGAGCTCCACTTCTGCAATCTGTTTTTCTTCTTCTTCAGAATAGTAGTTGATTTTTACAGTTTTAGTAGTAGCTACTTTGCGAACAGCAGCGTATACATAACCATCATTGATTGCAAGATCGCCAGATAATACCAATTCATAGCCTTCTGGTGCTGTAAGTTTGCTGGTATTTACAGATGTAGCATCTTTATCAACAGTGAACTCTACTTCTGCAATCTGTTTTTCTTCTTCTTCAGAATAGTAGTTGATTTTTACAGTTTTAGTAGTAGCTACTTTGCGAACAGCAGCGTATACATAACCATCATTGATTGCAAGATCGCCAGATAATACCAATTCATAGCCTTCTGGTGCTGTAAGTTTGCTGGTATTTACAGATGTAGCATCTTTATCAACAGTGAACTCTACTTCTGCAATCTGTTTTTTTTCTTCTTCAGAATAGTAGTTGATTTTTACAGTTTTAGTAGTAGCTACTTTGCGGACAGCAGCGTATACATAACCATCATTGATTGCAAGATCGCCAGATAATACCAATTCATAACCTTCTGGTGCTGTAAGTTTGCTGGTATTTACAGATGTAGCATCTTTATCAACAGTGAACTCTACTTCTGCAATCTGTTTTTTTTCTTCTTCAGAATAGTAGTTGATTTTTACAGTTTTAGTAGTAGCTACTTTGCGAACAGCAGCGTATACATAACCATCATTGATTGCAAGATCGCCAGATAATACCAATTCATAGCCTTCTGGCGCTGTAAGAGAACTTGCGTTTACAGATGTGGCATCTGCAGGAACTTGCATCGGTTCTTCTTTAACCTGTGCATTTGCCTCTTCATCATAGAAATTAATATATATAGTTTTTTGAGCTGCTACATTAGCACTATCAACATCAGCAGAATCAAAAGCTTCTGGTGAGGCATCAGTTCCATCAGAGAATACGCTGACGTCAGAAGCTGCTACAGGTACAACGCTGGTTCCTGCTACGCAGGCAGCGAGCATTAAAGTCATAATTTTTTTTCTACGTTCTTTTAATCCCATATTCTTTTTCTCCTTCATTATCTGGAAAACATATTTCTTTTGCATTGCAAGAATGGGGCATAATCATGAATTATGCCCCGTCTTGCCTGTTGGAATCTTATATAAAATTACCCAAATGGATTATTTTACAGTGATCTTTTTAAGATTGGACCATGGGCTGAATACTTTCCTGCCGTTTTCGGAAGTTCTGTTGAATGCATGCATTCCTACTGTCCAGCTTCCTTTTGGTACATTCTTAAATGTAGCTGTTACTGTACCTTCTTTGAGGTTCAGGATCTTGTGATCGCCATAGTGGTATGGACGAGTCTCGCCGTTTTCTTTCTTGGAGGATGTTCCAAGTACTACGTCGTATCCTGTTGCATTAGCAGCTGCTTTATATGTTACTTTTACAGTTGTTCCGCTTACATTTACGCTTGTGATGATCGGAGCATCCGGTGTGATTGCAGATACAACGAATGGATATGCATTTGACCAGTCGCTGAATACTTTCTTACCGTTTTCATCACGTTTCCAAGCATGGCAGTATGCATAATATGTTTCCTGCTGTACATACTTAAATGTAGTAGATGTACTAACCTGATTCTTGTTTACAGAAGTATAATTTTTATTTGTGATGCAGTCACGATCTGTAGAGATTACATAATCGTAACCAGCAGCACCTTCAGAATCACCGGAAAGGATGACTGTTGCTTGGTTTCCAGTAACATTTACTTTAGTGATCATCGGAGCATCCGGTTTTTCATCTTCTGCTTTTCCGTCTGCAACTACTGTCTTGGATCCTGTGTAGTTTTTGGATGTGCTGTTTGCTTTTACTGTATATGTTCCGTCAGTGTTCTTTTCAGAAGTATATTCTGTAGCCGGAACTGGGAGATATCCATTTAATACAGTTGTAACGCCATCTTTTACAGTTACAGTACAATCGTTGATGTTCTTCTTATCAACGCCCCATGTTAAGTTTGCTCTGGAATAAGCTGTACTGTCAACATCGTCTGTATCGAATGTTGCAACACCAGACTCTGTGTATCCGTTGATACCTTTGATTTCTACGCCGTAGATGTCTCCAACTGTTACATCGATAGGAGTTACAGTATTGCCATCTTTGTCGATTAATCTAAGTGTATAATCTTTGCCTTCAACTAATGTGCTTCCGCCAATCTGAATCAGTACTTCAGGTTTAACCGGAAGACCAGCTGCGTATGTAGCATTTTTAACACTTACATTCTTAGCAACAAATTCAACAGATTTGATTGTAAACGGGATATAAGCAACAACACCATTGATAATTGTTCCGTCAGAAGTAACAATTGTCTTGGTTCCTGCAAATCCTGTTCCTTCTTTAGCTACTGCATAGATATAACCAATGTTTTCTTTTCCTGCAGTTACTTTCTTACCTGTGATATTATCAGCGTATTTAATCTCGAAATCACTTTCTTTTGCAGTTGTCTTTACGCCATCATCAGTAACTTTTCTGATATTGCTTAATAATGCTTTTGCAAAAGTATGCTCATTTCCATCAAATGTGAATGCAGTCTGGCTGTTATGAACTACGCCGTTTACATTTCCATCAGCATCTTTATCTACATCTGCTGTATAAGCGTCTGTTACGTCAAATCCTTTGCTGTCATAAACGTTAAGAGTAGCTTCTACTTTTTCTTTTACGATATTGAAGCTTGCTGTGATGTTAGAACCTGTGAAGTTCTTGTTTCCATCTAATGGTTTCAGAACAACTGTTCCGACTCCGGCTTCAACGTTTTCGCCATAAGAAACGATTTCAAACTGGTTGGATACATCGTTTCCGTTTAATGTTGCTGTAAATTTACGAGGTCTTACCTGTTTTCCAGTGTAATCCTGATCAGCGATGGATACTTTTACATCTGCTGTGTTTGCAGCTGTGATTGTAAATGTTCCAGTTGCTTTTCCTGAATAGAAGTAGTTGTATCCCTGTACAGTGATTGTTCCAGTACCAACATTTACAGCATTGCTGATGCTTACTTCCTCATATTCAGCATCTTCATCGTTAACTTCACCCTTCTTGTAAAGAGCAATAGCACCGTCAAGCACTGCATAAGTAGGCTGGATCTTTCCACCTGTGTAAGTATAAGTAGAAGGTGTTGCAACAACCATAGCGTCTGTTAATTTCTTAGGTACGATTTCTGTCTTACCGCTTGCTGTAACAGTTCTTGTTTTGCCGTTTGTTGTTTTTAAAATATAGTTTGTGTTTGTAACAGTAACTTCTGTAATGATGTTGTTAAACAAGCCATTAGCGATATCTTTGTTTTCATATTCATATTTAACTGTGAAATCGCTGTCTGTGAGAGTTTTTTCTACTTTTTTGCCTGTTTCGTCTTTTGCTACAACTGTTACAGGAAGTTTATATTCGCCTGCTTCTGTAAGTGCTTTATTAATAGAAACATCATCCGGTACAGTTACATAATCAGCTTCAACTACCAGTGGTTTGATTAAGAACGGAATAGATACTGTCTGATCTTTGTATGTTCCGCTTGTAATCTTGATGTTAACGTAAGCGTTTGCTACTGGATTGTAATTTCCGTCATATACAGTTGTTGCATTTACGTTGTTTGTATATCCTGTGATTTCGTATCCGTCTGTTCCAAGATCTTCTGTCTTAGGAACACCAGTAGCGTTATAATACTGAATAACTAAATCGCCTAAATCGCTCTTGGAAGGTTTGATCTCATCGCCTGTATAAGGTGTTGTATACTGTGTTTTTGCAGATACAGCATTTAATGCAGCTGCAGTAGCAACAACAGTAAATGTCTGCTCACCTGTGCAGTTTCCACCGTCTTTTGCACGTACTGTAACAGTATATGTACTTCCGTTTTTAAATTCTGTAGCGTCTGTACCATCAGCGTTCTTTACGATGAGTGTATATTCTTTGTTGGAGTTTTTAATTGCAGAAAGGTCTGAGCCTTCTACACCTGTAAATGCCAGATAATTAGCTAAATCTTTTACAGCAATGCTTGTTGGAATCTGTCCGCTTAAAGTTTTCACTGAAATTTTTGTTCCTGCTGTAGAGAGATCACGTTTTGCAACGTTAACAGTTTCATTTGTTGTATAATACTCATCTGCATCAGTGAAGTTCTTTAATTTTGTTTTGTCAACATATACAACAACGGGGTAATCACCTACTTTTGTATATTCAACCTGAGCAGTTGTAACTGCAGCAGATAAATCAGCACCGCTTAATTTTCCATCAGCGCCTTTATTACTGGAAGCAGATTCTTTTAATGTAATGTTATCTTTGGAAATCTTAATAGCCTTACCTGTATACTGATAGGACTGTCCTTTTGTTGCTGTTGCAAGGATATCTCCTTTTGCATATGCTTTTGCTGTAACCTTACCGATTACAAGTTCAGCACTGCCTGTGTAAGCAGAGTCTTCTTTTGCTGTTACAGTAAGTTTGAATTCTTCTTTATTATTAGTTGCATTAGTTACAGATGTTTCATAAGCATCAGCAGCTACATTTGCTTTTTCAGAATCCAGAACAGTAAGTGCAACGCCGTCAGCTTCAGTAATAGTCTGAGCAAAACCGTTGTATGCTTTTGTTGTGGTTGCAGGTGTAGCAGTCACAGAATTTAAAGATCTCTTTTCTACAGCTACAGAAATACCTGTGTTAATGTCATAAAGAGTCTGCTGATTGCTGTCTACATCGTAAACATAAAGGGTTAATGTTTTTCCAGCCATGTCAGCTGTTGTATTTAAACTCATATCAGCTGCATCGTCTACTTTTCCGTTAGAAGATGCATATGCAATACCTTTTTCGTCAACCCAACGATACTGCCATCCACCTTCTACTTCTGATCCGTCAGTTTTAGTTACAGTACCACTGATAACAGATGCTCCTCCCCAAACAACTTTTTTGCTGTCTGCAGATAAGTTAAGAGTAATATCAGCTTCATTTACCATTACAGATGCTGGAGCTGCGTCTTCTGTATCGTCAACAACAGGAGCTTCTGCAGCGAACGCATCTGCTTCAGTAGCTACGGAAGCGTCAGTACCATCGCTGAACTCAGCAGCCCATACCGGCACATTAGAAGTAGCAAGCATTGCAACAACAAGTGACATACTTAATGTCTTTTTTGCCATGCCCTTCTTTGTGTTTTTAATCTTTGTCATGATTATAGTTCCCCTTTCCTTAATATAACTATTTCTTTTTGGGTAAAGATTCCTAGACATAATCTGTCTGTTATGGTTAATAATAGTGCTTTCACCACTTTTTGTCAAGGGTAATGCTCAAGAATTTTACGATTTTTTTAAATTTCATACACTTCAAAAGCATTTATTTTCCTTGATTTTTCATGCTAAAAATCTATAATTTGTTACAAATGTGGTGA